>JAISTZ010000140.1 GCA_031272345.1 Spirochaetaceae bacterium
TATTTTTTTCCCCCCCCCCCCCCCCCCGCACACGGGTCTTGTTCTGTAATTTTTTTGCATCACAAGAAGTTGTGTGATGAAGTTCGGTTCCGAAAAGCGCCTTTTTCCCTGAATCACACTATTTTCGTCTTGGTGACTCTGCTCTTTTTTGTCTTAGTGGCGGTAAGCTGTACTACACCACCTCCTGAGTTTGATTGGGAAGGGTATTCAAACGGCATTAAGGATGGCCTTTCTGCGCAGCCCCAAGCAGGGATGAACCAAAAAACAGATGTGTACAAGAAAAGCTATAACGAAGGTTATGGTTATGGTTTCAAAGAAAAAGACCGTATCTATACGGCTGGTTTTACGGCTGGTTTTCTTGATGCCGCAAAAACTCTGGAACCCATGACGAAATATATTGCGGGGAACTTCCCTTCGGCGGAGGAACTGAATAACTTCAGGTTCTATGTCTCTGCGGACCTTATGCTTACCGCCTACGCAACCCAGGGCCTTGATTACGAAAGGCCGAATCCGGAAACCAAGGACCCGGGTAAAAGATTCCTCCAAAGCGGAACAGGAATGCAGACAATCATATTACCCAAGGGAACACGGGGAAGGGTTAAAACTATCGAAAATGATGTTATATCTATGATTTTTGAACCTGATAACCCTGACCATAGGGCGGTGCAAATTTCGTTTGTTTCCACGTCTGATAAGTATTTCCTTTCTTACGATAAAGGCACGAAGGTACAAATCGGTGGAACCGACTTTACTGTTGACTACGAAGAAGGAAAAGATAGGCCCTACCTTATCGTAGAGCTAAAAAGGAAAGATCAGTCCAGCAGCCGAACCCTGCCGGGGCTTGATTAAGGCAGGTTTCATCCACCGGCTTTTATGCTGCTGAAGATGTTTTCTATTGTTAAGCCTTCTATCAGTTGGCCGTCTTGCAGATCTTCACTGAACAGGCTTTCACATTCACATTCCAGTGCGGAAGCTATCATAAGGCTGTGTACTGACAAAGCAATAATTATTTGTTATTGCCAGACGCGCCCTGTCGCGTTTTGCCCTATCATCTTCAGAATACGCATAAATTGCGACATTGGAGTCTATGAAAGCCGGTTTATCGCGCATTAGCTTCTTCCCGGTTAAATTTCCAGCCTTTCGTTTTTATGGTGGGCGGCGCGAAATCGTCTATTGTAAAGGGCTTTATGATTTTTGTATGCCGCTTTTTCTGTTCCGTCGGCGTTGCCAGGATCCAAATCGGCGAGCGGAACTTGCCCTGGAATTCGTCCGGTATTTTGATGACATCGTTTTCAACAACCGTCTGAAACGCTATTGCCTCTTCATACATGACCCGCCTCCTCTGTTGATTGTGTCAGCATACCACAGGTGCAACGGCGCGTCAAGGGAAATGCGCAGGGCAATACCTCAGAAGTAATACGGATTATCCAGGGGCGCGCCGATGGCGAGATTCACGTCCAGGTAGCCGTTCTTGCGTTTCTTGGTGTAGAGCTCCGCGTAGAGGTAACTCTGGCCGGATTCCTCTTCTTTTTTTTCTACCACCCTGGTTTTGAGGACCTCCACGGGATCGTTCTCCGAGAACCCCGCCTCGTCGGCGATGCCCCCGCGGATCAGGGACTTGACCGAGTAACGGCGCTTGTTGGTGGTGGACGTGGGGATGAGCTCCATGCCGAAGGTGGGGATGAAGTATTTTGCCGCCACGTCCCGCTTGACCATCTCCCGCACGGGCTCGTCGGGCCGGGCGTCCAGGTAGACCGGCCTGGAAAAGGTTTCCCCCCCGGCCTTGACGCCCTGGACTGTGGCGATGGAATTGGCGCAGCCCTTGAGGATTTCGTTCTGGAGGGTCTCGATGGACAGCGCGGGGGCCCCGTTGAAGGCGGTTATCACGTCCCCGGCCTCGAGCCCGGCGTAGGCCAGACTGCTTCCGGGCATGACGTACTGCACCGCCACCCCCTCGCCCTGGCCGGAGTCCCCCCGCCAGGTGTGGCCGAACCCGCCGAGCCAGCCGTGTTCCACCTTGCCTCCGGAAATAAAGCCCGGCAGGTCCAGGAGGAGGTATTCCACGGGGATGGCGAAGTTGAGCCCCTCGAACTGGAGGAGCCCGGCGAACACGATTGCCTGCACGTTCCCGTTCTCGTCGATCAGGGGCCCCCCGGAATTGCCCGAGTTCACCGCCGCGTCGATCTGAATCACCGGGGCCACGGAAAGGAGCTTCCTGGACACGGAGGACACGATGCCCGACGTTATCGTGCTTTCGAGCCCCAGGGGTGAGCCGATCGCCCGGACCCGGTCCCCCACGTTCAGCCCCAGGGACGAGCCCAGGGAAAACACGTGGGGGGCTTTCACCTCGGCCTTGAGGAGGGCCAGGTCGAGGAGGGGGTCCCAGCCGATCACCCTGGCGGGGATCTTCGTGTCCGGGTCCCCGGCGAGTTTGACGTAGAGCCGGGAGAACCCCTCGTAGGCCGGGTCGACCTCGCTCTGAATCACGTGGTAATTGGTGATGATGTAGCCCTGCTCGCCGATGAAGAACCCCGACCCCAGGGCGCTGTTCGCGTAGCCCATGCCCCGTTCAACCTTGATGCCCAGGTCGAGCCAGACCGTGACCGTGCCCTTGATGGACCGGGCCGCCGGGGGCGGGGCGGTCTCTTCGGCCCTGGCGAAGACGGCGGTCTGTTCCTTGAGCAGGTCCTTCACCCTGGCGGAGGTATACCCCGAAGGGACCGGCGCGCCCACCGCTTCCAGGGCGTTCAGGTACATGAGGGCCTCGTAGTATTTTTTTTCGCCGACAGCCCTGAGGGCTCCGGCGTTCACCAGATCGGCCATGCGGGAAAAGAGGGCCTCCCCCTGGGCCGCGGCCGCCGTGTCCCGGAGGGCGATGGATTCGTCCCCGGCAACGGCGTCTTTTAGAAGCCAGGCCCGCCAGAGGGAGCGCACCGGGTTGGTTCCGGCGTCCCCTTCGATGCGCTTGATTTCCGCCAGGCGCACGTCGTCCTTTGTGTAGTTGACCGGCCCGTACTGGGCTTTTTTTACGGTCTCACAGGAAAAGATGACCAGGACAAGGGCCGCGCAGGCGGCGGCAAAAAATTTATTCATATTCAACGAGTATTTCTCCAAATTGATAGGGGCCGATTTTGACTCCCAGGATTTTGGCGGTTTCGCCCTCCACCGCGGTGACAGTGTAGGTTACCTTGTCCCTGAGGGCTTCGTCAACAAGCCGGGCGTCTTCGCTGTTCCCCTGCTTGCCGATCCAGAACACCGGATACTGCCCGTCCCTGGTGACCGCGGCGGGCTTCCCGTCCCTGGTGATTCTTGTGGGTTCTCCGTCTTCCAGGCGCACCGTCACGGGGTCACCCTGACCATGGAGGCGGAACATGGAATCCTCGGTGGTGGAATCCGGGTACAAAATTGACGCCACCTCCCAGAGCCCGTCGGAATCCTTGTCCCACCAGGAGTTTTTCCCGCCCCCGCCGGTGTATTCCTCGATGAAGTCCGGCACGGAATCACCGTTTGTGTCAACCTGGACCTTGGAAATGTAGAGCCCCGGCGCGGCGGGAATCACGGCGAAGATCTCCCCGTAGAGCCGTTCCGCCTCCTCCGGGGTCTGGAACCGGGGCGCGTTGTCAGGGTCGAACCGAAAGACCTGGGAGGTCTCGAAGACCCCATCCCCGTCAACATCGACGGCCCGGGACTGGGGGACTCCCAGGGAAAAATAGACCCGGCTGTAGAGCCTGCCCCCCTTGAACAGGTCCGCCTGGAAGGGCTTCCCCCCGGCCTGGAGGAACGTGACGGTTCCCCCGCCGGGAGCGGCGGTTTCTATCCGGGAGGCTTCCTCGTAGAGGGCCCGCTCGGAGATGGGGTCCCCCCGGCCGGTTTCGGGGATGAAGAACCGGTATTCCCCGGGACATTCCAGGAGGGCAGGGGAATGGCGGATTTCCAGGGGCGACCACAGGACCCGCTCCTCCGGGATGAAGAAGACCACGTCCCCAACCTGGGCACGCCGTATAGCCGGATAGGCCCCGTAGACCGCCAGGAAGTCGTCCCGGAGCCGCGCCTCCGTGGGCACACCGTTACCGCAGAGGACGGTCCATTCGGGGACCCCGTCCTGGTCCCGGTCGTACACGCACCGGGCGGGCCGTCCCCGCTCATATTCGGCGGTGATGTCCCCGATGCCGTCCCCGTCGGTGTCCCCGGTGATGATCCCGGAATAGCCGTCCAGGAAGCCGCTGAATTGGGCGATCACATCCTGGTCCGTGAGCCGGGACGCGAAGGTCTCCAGGAAGGAGCGCTCCACCGCGGCCCCCGCGAAGGAGGCGAAGTAGCTGAAGGCGTCCTTTTGGGAAATGAGCCCGTCGTCCAGGGCAAGGAGCGCAAAGAGCGGGTGCCGGAGCCCCTTCCCGTTGAAGGACTCCAGGAGGAGCCGCCGGGTTTCCCCCCCGGCAAAGGCCGCGGCCAGAATCTCCAGTTCCCCCTCCGGGTTGGTTGCCTCCGCAATCTCGGACACGTAGAACCTGGCCGCCTCCCTGGCTTCCTCCCCTGGGGCGTACACGGGAAGGAGCTCCCGCTGGAAGAAGAGCCGGACGAACCGGGAGTCCTCCGGGAAGAGCTTGCGGGCCGAGGCGATCGTCTCCCGCGCCCGGAGGGTGTCCCCGGAGCGGTAGCGGCACTTTGCCCGGATGAACTCGGCGTCCCTGGAATAGACCGCGGGCTCCTCCGCAAGGACCCCCAGGGCCTCCCGGCTCCGCCCGGTGTCGCTGAGGATGTCCGCGTAGAGGATCCGGGCGCCCTCCCGGTTGTAGTCAACCCAGGAGTCCATTTCCAGGGCGCGGCTCACGCTCGCAAGGGCCTCCGCCGGGGGAGCGCCCCGGTGTTTTTGGGCCGCCCCCAGGGCGTACCAGAGGTCCGGCAGGGACTCGTCGTACCCGAGGCCCTCCCGGGCGCGGCTTTCCGCCCCGGCCCAGTCCCCCCGGACGAGGGCGTCCCTGGCGAGGCCGTATGCCCTGAGGGCCCTGCGCCTGGATGCGGCGCGGGTGTAGGAGTCATCCTGGGCGATACCCTGGGCCGCCAGGGCCAGGAGGATCGGGGGGACAAGGACGAAGCGGACAAGGGTGACTCTCAGGTTTGCCATAGGAGCTCCCGTATTTCCGTGTCCGACAGGGTTTCCCGCTCGAAGAGGGTGTTTGCCAGGTGTTCGAGTTTTTCCCTGTGGTCCCGAAGGATGGACAGGGCCCTGTCGCAGGCGCTTTTGAGGAGGGACACGATTGCCGCGTCGATGTTCCGGGCGGTTTCGTCGGAGAGGGTCTTCCGGCGCTCGATGTCCCGGCCCAGGAAGATGTGTTCCTCCTCCTGGCCGAAGCACACGGGCCCCAGGTCGGACATGCCCCACTCGCAGACCATCTTCCGGGCGATCTCCGTGGCCCGCTGGATGTCGTTTTGGGCCCCGGTGGTGGTGTCCCCGTAGACCACGGTTTCCGCGGCCCACCCCCCGTAGAGCACCGCGAGCTGGTCCAGGAACCAGGAGCGGGTGTGGGAGTAGGAGTCCTCCTCGGGGATGCTCACCGTGAGGCCCAGGGCCGCGCCCCTGGGGATGATCGTGACCTTGTGCAGGGGGGACACGTGTTGCAGGAAATAGTATTGCAGGGCGTGGCCGGCCTCGTGCACGGCGGTCATCTTCCGCTCCTTCTCCGGAATCACCAGGCTTTCCCTGGCGGCCCCCATGATTATCTTGTCCCTGGCTGCTTCCATGTCCGCCAGGGAGATGCGGCTCTCGTTCTTTGCCGCCGCGAACAGGGCGGCCTCGTTGGCCATGTTCGCCAGGTCCGCGCCGCTCATGCCGCTGGTGGACCGGGCCAGGGTGGCCAGGTTGACCTCCTCCGCCAGGGGCAGCTTTTTGGTGTGGACCAGGAGGATCGCCTCCCGCTCCCTGATGTCCGGGAGGGACACGTTCACCTGCCTGTCGAACCTGCCGGGCCTGAGGAGGGCCTTGTCCAGCACGTCGGGCCTGTTGGTGGCCGCCAGGATGATGACCCCGTCGGCGTTTTCAAACCCGTCCATCTCCACGAGCATCTGGTTCAGGGTCTGCTCCCGCTCGTCGTGGCCCCCCCCGAGGCCCGCGCCCCTGGTGCGCCCCACCGCGTCGATCTCGTCGATGAACACGATGGCTGGCTTGAGTTTCCGCGCCTGGCCGAAGAGGTCCCGCACCCGGCTGGCCCCCACCCCGACGAACATCTCCACGAAGTCCGACCCCGATGTGTGCAGGAAGGACACCCCCGCTTCCCCGGCGATCGCCCTGGCAAGGAGGGTCTTCCCCGTGCCGGGGCTCCCCACCAGGAGGATCCCCGTGGGGATTCGGGCCCCCAGGTCGAGGTATTTCTTGGGATTCTTGAGGAAGTCCACGATTTCCGCGAGCTCCTTCTTGGCCTCCTCCTGGCCCGCCACGTCCGCAAAGGTGACTTTTTCCTTTTCTTCCTTGAAAAGCCGGGCCCTGCTCCGCCCGAACTGGGCCCCCCGCATGTTCTGGGCGTTGTTCTGCCGCACCACGATGAACATGAACACGATCATCAGCGCCAGGGGGGCCAGGTCGAGAAGCCGGGCGGCGAGTCCCGCGGCGGTTTTTACCCCGAAGATCCGCACCCCCGATTCGGAGAGCCGGGACATGAGGGTTCCGTCATTGTAGGGAATCACCGTCTCAAAGTAGGAGCCCGTGGCGTTGTGCCTGTAGCGGATTTGACTTGAGTCGATGATGTATATCTCGGAGATATACCCGTCCCGCAGGGCGATGAGGAATTCGGAGTAGCTCACCAGGGGGTACTGCTTTGTCTTCTGGCCGAAGAAGAGGACCCCCGTAAGGAGGACGAGCATGGCCGCCGCGAACATCAGGCTGGGGGCCGTTCCGCTCTGATTCTCCCTGTTGATGGGCTTTTTTTCCTTCTTCTCGTTCATGGCGTCACTATTATAGTAAAACCCCGGCTTTTTTTCCAGAGTCAAGCTTTTTTGCTTCCCTAGCGGATTAACCCCCGTTCCCGCAGAAAGTCCCGGGCCACGTCCTCCGGGCTCTGCTTGAGCACGTCCACCTTGTAGTTCATGGCCCGCATGTCCCTGTCGCTTATGGCGCCCGCGAGGAGCTCAATCACCTGGCCCAGCTCCGGGTGTTTTTCTATCAGCTCCGGCTTCACCAGGGGGACCGCGTCGTAGGGGGGGAAGTAGCTCCGGTCGTCCTCCAGAATCACCAGGTTGAACTCGTCGATTATCCCGTCGGTGGAAAAGGCGGTGGTGACGTCGCTCTGGCGGTTGATGAGGGCCGTGTACCGGGGTGTGCCGTCCAGGGGAATCACCTGCTTGAACTGCATATCGTAGGCCGAAAGCAGGCCCTTGAGCCCGTCCGCCCGGTTGGTGAATTCGATCGTGGGGGAGGCGGTGAGGAGGCTGCTCACCCTGGCCAGGTCGGACACCGTGGACAGGGAGTATTCCTCCGCCGTGTCGGGCCGCACCGCCAGGGCGTAGGTGTTGTTGAACCCGATGGGGGACAGCATGAGCGCCCCGTAGTCCTCGAGGATGCGCCTTTTGGTGAGGGCGTAGATTGCGCCGGAGTCCATCTGCTTGTCCTGCTTGAGGATATTGCTGTAGAGGGTGCCCGTGTATTCGATGTACAGGTCAACCTCCCGGTTCAAAAAGGCGCTCCAGACCACAAAGGTGCCCCCCAGGTTGAGTCTGCGGTCAACCCTGAGGCCGGTTTTTTCTTCAATCAGGTCGGCGTAGAGGTTGCCCAGGACGGCCTGCTCGGTATAGTCCACCGCGCCCACCACGATGGTTTCGGCCTTTTGGGGCCGCGCGCTGAAGGCGAGGAGGGCGAAGAACACCGTGAGGGCGGCCAGGCTCGCCGCCAGGACGACCCGCTGCTTGATGAGGAGCCGGCGTATCCGGGCCTTGCTCAGGCGTTTGATGTCCGGCCTGAGGGCGATGGGGGAGATTGCCCGCTCGATCTGGGAGGCGAAGAAGTCGATCACCAGGGCGAGGGCGCAGGCGGAGGCCGCCCCGGCGAGGATCTGGGCGTTGTTCACCGTGCGGATGCCCGAGTACACCAGGTAGCCCAGGCCCCCGGCCCCGATGAAGGCCGCCAGGGTCACCAGGCCCACCGCGGTGACCGCGGAGATCCGCACCCCCGCCATAATCACCGGCAGGGCCAGGGGGATTTTGACCTTGAGGAGGGTCTGGAAGGGGGTCATCCCGTTGCCCCTGGCCGCCTCGATGAGGTCCCCGTCGATCGTGTCCAGGCCGGCGCAG
>JAISTZ010000172.1 GCA_031272345.1 Spirochaetaceae bacterium
TACGGCTTGTACGTTATCTTGTCGCTTTTTCCTCTGCTCATAGGGAGAGTATAGCATGGTTGTTCAACTTTGACAGAAAATTATAGGGGGGGGCTGCCCGATACTTCTTGGACAGCTCCAAGCCCTGCCGTAGGCGGGGCTACATACAAGCAAGGAGGACTCACTATGAAGAAACTGAGTCTACTTTTGGGAGTTGCCGCACTGGTGCTGGCAGCTACGGTTATGATGGGCTGCGAGAACGCAACGGAAGAGAAGACCGTTACGGTCAACGGGGGCTTCGACGGGACGGTGATCAAGAGCGAACAGGATCTCGCGGACGCGATCAGCGCGCTGGACACCGATGAAAAGGCGACCTACGCTTTCATCGACAAGACATTGGGGACCACAGCTAAAGTGGTGTCAATCCCCGCCGGGGTCACGGTCAATGTGTACAACGACGTGGTCATAGGCACCGGGAGCTTGGTCGTGGCAGGGACGCTTAACGTCAAGAAAGGCGCGAGCCTTACCGCAACTGCTTCAACCAATGTGCTGAAGATCGGCGAGGCCGTGGAGCATGGAGCGGGCACGGTAAACGTGGAGAACGGAGGCACCCTGGCAGTCGGCTCCTTTGCGGACATCAAGTTTGCCGCCGATTATGACGGTGCTGCCGCCGCGCTTGCCAGCGACGCCCAGATCATCGCCGCGCTCTCAACCGGCAAGGTCACCGGCGGCTCAACCGCGTCCGCCGCCGCCACGCTGAACTTCGCCTCCGGTGCCATCTACGACCCCACCACGGCGGTTGTTGACCCGGATGATGGTGAGACGGATGGCGAAACGCTTCTGGCGCTGCTCAGTGGAAAATTCACCATTACGGCAATTTCCACCCCGGCAACCGACGTGGTAGGCAATATCACCGTCCCGAAGGGGTTTTCTGTAGCGGCCAGCGACGACCTTGCGCCCACCGGGGACGTGACGGTGAAAGGCACACTGACCCTCGCGAATGACAAGAAACTGACCATTCTTGCTGGGAAGAAACTGGACATCGCGGCCGACAGTACCGTAGGGTTTTCCTACTCAGCGGGCGGCGGCGGCCTCGTGCTCACCGGCGCTGCCGATACTGGCGGCGCAAAGCTCACCGGCGCGGGCAAAGTGACCGCCGGCAGCGCCGAAATTGTCGGCGGCAGTTCAGGCTGGCAAGCGGTCGGTACCGGCACCGTAACCATCGCGCCGACAAGTGCTGTCATAACCACGATCACCGCATCCGCCAACACCGCGGTTCTGACCGCCCAGGGCGCAGGCGCGGTTATCACCGAGAAGACCGGGTCAGGTAACTCGCTGACCATCGCGGCATCTACTGTGGTCGATCTTAAGGGGACTGCATCTGCGGCTGCGGGGTCTATCGTTCTGACTGCCGGTGCGTCTAATCAGGGAAAACTTACACTTGGGGACACTACATCCAAGATCCTGATTGGAGCGGGGACCGGCGGGTCTAACGCCGCTGGTGTCAGCTCAATTACGATTGGCAGTGCGACAGTAACTAATACCAGCTTGGCCGCGGCTGACTACCAGGTTGCCGACGGCAAACTGGTACAAATCGGCGGCACCACCGCTGGAAATATCGCGGCTGGTGCAAGCGACAACGTGGTCATCAAGAGCGATGCTGCTTTTAGTGCTAGTGCATAGGAGCCGTGTGCAGCCGGCGGCAGGCAATTGCAGCGGCCAAGCGGGAGCGGCTGCCGCTTTGTGATGGCCGGTGTGTAGAGAACGCCCCCTGGAAACAGGGGGCGTTTTTTTGCGGTGCGGCCCCGGCCCCGGTGCCAGGCGCATGTGCCTGGCACCATGGGGGATGACGCCCCTCAGCGGGTAAAGTGTTTACCTCCCCGCAAAGGCGTACATCCCAGCAAAGCTGTTGTCCATCTGAATTTGACAGGCTTGCCTGTGCGTCCCGGCCTGGGTTACCGGGGTAATGCCCCCGACCGGGCGGTGTAGGGGGCGTGTGTCCCGGCGCCCTTATTGAAGCGCCTTCACATCGGCCAGAGGGAGCTGAAGCGCCTTGGCAACCTCCTCCGGGGTATGGCCTAAGGCGAGAATGGCTTTCGCGGCTTCGAGGGTGGCCTCCATGCGGCCTTCGGCCAGTCCCTCGGCGCGGCCCTCGGCCAGCCCCTCAGCACGGCCTTCGGCCAGGCCCTTGGCGTGGCCCTTCTCCACACCATAGTTTATCTCCGCGTCTTTCCGGGCCATGTCGATCCACCACCAGTAGTAGTCGTTCCGGGTTGCCGGGTCAGACGCCACCCGGTGGTACTGTTCGCAGAATTGCCTGAACCCTTCGTCCTCTTTCGCGAATCCCTGTAATTGCGGCGTCATTTTGATGACCTCCTCTACCGTCTTTTTCTCCCTATGCGCTTTTTCAAGCGCGTAGATCCAGCAGTATAGTTTATCCCCAAAGTCCGCGGCGGCCTCCCGAAACTTGGGCAGCTCGATGTTGTATATGGCGAATTGGGTAAGCGCCGTCTCCTGGGGCGGCTTGGTATAGAGCAGCTTCACCGGCTGTACGTAGTCCTTGTTTTGGCGGGTGTCCCGCAGGCTGTAGTCCAGGATGTTGATGGCCAGCACCTTGGGCGTCATCTTCACTAAATCGCGGGGATGGGTACCCTCGGGGACTTTGGCCGCGTAAATCCGGGAAGCCCCCAGCAGGTTCCGCAGCAGGATGGAGGGGTCGGTGTTAATCTGAATTTCGATGATGGCGTATTCGTTTTGGTCGGACCGGCCTTCAATATCGATACAGACCCCCCGCTCGCCGGGAATCTTGTAGTACCGCTGGGGGGTAACCGACACGATACGCCCGATGGAGAAATCGTCTTTGGCGAACACCGCCCCGGCAAGGCTGGCGACGGCCGCTCCGGCGTGCTCCACATCGCAGAAAATAGCGCCGATAACCGGGTCGGCCAGAGGGGAGAGGGGCTCCTGGGGGTTGAATTCAGCCATACGATAAGGATACCATGGCGAAGAGGCGGTGTCAAGGGAGGGGGTTGCTGCGCAATAGCGCCTGGCGCCAAGCTACTCCCTGGATTCCGCTATCCGGGTGACCTCTTCCCGTCCGGCCACAAAGAGAATCAGCTCCGAGCCCCTGGGCACCGAATAGGGCACGGTGAAATTTCCCCCCGGATGGCTGAACGAGAGGATGGTGAAGGTGTTGCCCTGGGGCGTTTTTGCGTCGAGCCGCATGGGTACGGGGTAGGGGTATTCGGGAAGCTGGGCGGTAAAGAGACCCGCCGCCGTATCCCGCTCCCCAGGACCGAAGGCGAACACCGCCCTGATGCGGCTGTAGTTGGGGACTGTAGCCGGGGTTGCTTCCTGGGACACCACCGCGCCGGGTTTTTCTCCGGCGTCGGCGGGCCGGGCGGTAAAGTCGAAGATGAGCTTTGTGCGGGCGAGCTGCTGGAGGGTGTCGTTCACGGACATGCCCACCAGATTCGGGGGCCTGGCGGACTCATATTCGGGGCCCCGGCTCACCACAAGGCGCACCGTGACCGGGTCGGCTATGGGCGTGTCCGGGAGCGGGTCCTGCTCCAGAATCGTGCCCGCCGCCGCCCGGTTCGGCGTATACAGGGGCTGGGCCAGCACGATGAGGGGCCTGGCGGACCCGGAGAACAGGGTTTGCAGCCTGATCCGCAGGTCCTCGATGTTCTCCCCGACATAGTCCCCCACCTTCTCCACGATGACCCCCCTGCTCACCGTGAGGGTGACCCTGCGCCCGGCCTTCACGACCGTACCGGCCTCCGGGCTTTGCTCCAGGATGAGGCCCTTGTCGCCGGGGTTGCTGGAATAGCGCAGTTGAATTTTGGGGTAGAGTTCCTTTTCCTGCATTTCCACCAGGGCCGCGGTGAGCTCCTTCCCCGTCACATCGGGCACCAGGACCTGCTCCGGGGCCTGCATCACCGAAAAGAACACGGCCCCCCCCGCAAAGGCCATGAGGATGAAAAAGATGAGCGCCGTCAGGAAAAAAACACCGGCGTTTTCGTCGAGCTTGCGGAAATACGAGGCGATTCCGGAAGCAAGCGGCCGGCGGCGGCCCGGTTTTTTTGCGCCCCCCGGGTTTTCGTCCGCTCCGCCGGGGCCGTCCGGTTCAGAAGCCCCAAGAACGGCCTCCAGGAAGGCCCTGTCCCCGTTGATGAAATCCCGCCATTCCAGGGCGTTCTTTGCCTGGCGCTGGAGCTTTTGCAGGGCAAGAACACCGCGCCCGGTCTGCACGAGGATTCCGTACCGCCCGTCCGTGCCGAGGACCGTCCCCGGGGGCTGCCCCTGGGGGAGGGAGTCCCCCAGCGCGCCGGGGGGGACAACCGCGGCCCGGAGCGCCCTTATCCGGGATCCCCCCTCCGTGGTGTAGGACCCCGGCCAGGGGTCGAAGGCGCGGATTCTGGAATCAATCTCCCCGGCGCTCCTGGTCCAGTCGATTTTTCCGTCCTCTTTTTCGTGCTTGGAACAGTAGACGGCCTGGGATTCGTCCTGGGGTGTGCCTTCGGGGAAAGCTCCGTTCCAAAAGGCGAAGGTGAGGGTCTCCGCAAGGAGCTCCGCCCCCAGGGGGCTGAGCTTTTTGAGCAGACCCCCGGCGGTTTCGCTCCCGTCCAGGGGGACCTCCCGCCGGGCCAGAATCGCCCCGGAGTCCATCCCCAGGGCAATCTTCTGCACCGTGACCCCGGTCTTTGTGTCCCCCCGCAGAATCGCCTCGGGCACGGGAGTCGCCCCCCGGTAAAGGGGAAGGAGGGAAGGGTGAAGGTTGATTCCCCCCAGGGGAAAGAGGCTGAGGAATTTGGGCCCGAAAATCCTGCCGTAGGAAAAACACACCAGGGCGTCCGCGCCGAGTTTGCTAACCCCGTCACGGGCGGCGGAATCGAGCTTCTCCGGGGCAAGCACGGGGATTCCCTCCCGCTCCGCCAGGAGGGCAACCGGCGACGGCCCGACCTGCTTGCCCCTGCCCTGGGGGCTTGGGGGATTGGTGAGGACTCCCGCAACCTGGAACGCCCCGGAGGGGTCATTCAAAAGGCGTCCCAGGACTTCCGCCGAAAAATCAGGGGTTCCCGCATAAAGTATCCGTAGTGGTCTGTTCACTTGTAAACTCCTATCAGGGCGAGCTGTAAAACAGCTTGATTGTTTCCCGCTGGGTCTTGTGCCGGGACTTTACCAGCAGAGTCTGAGTCGCGGCGTTGTACACATACCCGGAGGAATTGTAGAATTCAAACCGGGGGTCCGTCCGGTAGGGCACACCGTAGATGTAGATGTTCCTGAAGGGCTCCACCCCCCGGAGGATCAGGTAGTGGGTGTTTTCCTGGGGAAAGTCTATGGCGATGGTGACATCCCCGGCGGCGTCCCTGGTGTAGGAGATCGACCGGGACACATGCCAGGCCCAGACCGTTTTTCCCTGGGACGAGGCGAGGACCGTGCTGCGGGGGTAGTAGGTCCCCTGGGCTAGGCGGGGATAGAGCGCCCCCGCGGTGCGCAGGTCAAGCCTGGACGCCCCGTCCAACACGGAATTGAGCAGGAGGTAGCCCGTGTGCATCACCGGGGGCTGATTTTTCTGTGTGCCGTACTTCACCAGGGCCGCCCCCACATCGACCGCCCCCATGAGGGGGAGCGGGTCCGTGCGGGACCCCTGGGGGGCATCCGGCGAGACCGGGGAGGCGTACACGGCCAGGGTGTCCCCGGTGAGGGCGCAGGAGTCTTCTATCAGGGAAAGACACGATTCGACCACAGGCTCAAGGAGGGCCGCGTAGTCCCGCTGGGTTACCGTCAGGGCGCTGTAGGCGGCCACGATGCCCGCGGCCTCAAGCACCGAGGGGGCGAACTCCTCCAGGGAGGCCGGAACCCCCAAAAAAGCGGCCACCGCCAGGGAATCGGACTCCCGCGCAAGGTAATCCCCCAGGTTGGGGGTGGTAAAGAACGCAAGGCTTTTGCTTGCGGCGGCGGCGTTCATGTCCCTGCGGAGGGTCCGCATCCGGGCCGTCAGGGTTTCGTTCATTTCCTGGAGGGAATCGAAGAAGGGGGCCGAAAGGTAGGTGCGGGAGGAGGAATTCCTGAAGGCCGGCGGGACTCTGCCGAAGGCCGTGGCGTAGTGGTTCCGTTCCCCCATGGCCGCGATATAGGACACGATGGTCTGCTCGTTGGATGAATCCGGCGATTCCTGGTATGCAGCTATAAGGCGGTCCGTTAGGGCCGCCGCCGTTGCCTGGAAAGCTTCCGCGCTTGCCCGGGTCAGGCCCAGGGCGTTTTCAAACGAAAAGACCCGCTTGGGGGAATAGGGGCTGTAGACGGCCAGGGGATTTTCCGAGGAAATGACGATTTCCGCACCCGAGGAATACTCCGAATGGAGGGCGAACCGCCTGTCCTTTGAGGCGATGAGCACCTGGGCGGGGTCATGCTCGGTTACGGCGAACCCGCTTTCCGTCTGATAGGGAAGGATCAGCCTGGAATCCGGAGGAATCTCCGCGGAAATATAGAACCGCTGACCCCCTGCCGACGGCTCCGTAAAGAACGTGACTTTGGAGCCCTCCGTAAAGGTGAAGGATGTTTTCCCCGGGGAGTCTTCACGGGCTTTGATCGCCAGGGGCACGGCGGCGGTCTGGGTGATGAGCTTTGCGGGGTTCCGGGCGTTGCAGATGATTTTTATGCCCGGAAAGGATACTTCCAGGAGGTTTTGCGGAGCCCCGCCCCCTCCGGCGCGCCTGGTTTCGGCCGGGCGGAAGCGCCCTTGGGCGGCCGGGGAGGGACTCGGTGTTTCGCTCCTAAACTGGAGGACAAAAAGGCCGAAAATAATAAGGATATACACAAGGAGGAGGCCGAAAAAATTCCTCATGGGATGCACGGTCATCGGGGTTATTGTAGCGGCTGGAACAAAAAATGTCAAAAGAAAAATCAAGGGGGCATGATGAAGGGTTTTAGGAGCGTCATATTCGCGGCGGGAACGGCGTGGTTCCTTTCCGTGCTGTCCTGCGGCACAACAGGGGTGCGGGAGGTCCGGGAGAGTCCCCCGGCGCCCGCAGCCCCCGCACCGGAATCCACCCTGGCCTTCGCCATGCGGGTGCAGGATACCCTCGATGCGGGGACCGTCAAGGACGCCATCAGTCTTTTTGACACCGTGGACCCGGAAACCGCCTCCGCCGCGGGAGTCCGGCTCATGCTGGCGTCCCTCCTCCTCTCGGACAACCAGCTTTCCCAGGCCGAGGAGATAGCCGCCGGCCTCATCACGGATAACCCCGGCGACACGGACGCCCTGGTGCTGGCGGCCCTCATCGCCAAGGCCGCCGGCAAGGGGGTGCAGAAGCGGCAATATATCGCCCGGGCGCTGGAGCTCGACCCGTCCAACCCCGGGGCCAATGTGGAGCTGGGGGACGAGCAGATGCTCCGCAGGAACTACGGCCGGGCGGCCAGGTACTACGCCAAGGCCCTGGAGGGGGACCCCAAAAGCCCGGCGGCCCTCTTCGGGTTGGGGAAGTCGTCCTATTACCTGGGAAATTTGAAGGCCGCCGAGGGGGCCTTCAGGACCATGACCGTCCTCTGCCCCGGTGAAAGCGCGCCCTGGGCATATCTGGCAAAGCTTGAAACCGAAAAAAACGACCACAAGAAGGCCCAGTCATACCTGGAGAAGGCCCTGGGAATCGACCCCGGAAGCTACGACGCCCTCCTGGACTACGGCCAAAACCAGCGGGCCCAGGGAAACCTCCCCCAGGCGGCCTCTGCCTGGGAGCGGGCCGTCAAGGTTGACCCGAACTACTTCCTGGCCTACGAATACCTCGCCGGGGTGTACGACGATATGGGGCAATTCGACAGGTCCCTCAAAAACTACCGCATGGTGGCCCGCACCAACCCGGAGTATTTCTACGCCTACGAATCCATCGGCGTGTCCGCATGGAAGACGGGGAACTGGAAGGAGTGCAGGCAGGCCCTCATGAAGGCCAGGGAATACAACCCGGGGACCATCTCCTACCCCCTCCTGATTTTTGCGGCCTATTGCAGGGAGGGCAACAGGGCTGAGGCCCGGAACTATCTGGCACAGGTGATGCGGAATATGGACAGGTCGACCCTGGAATACGCCCTGGCGCGGCTCTATTTTGACAATATCAACGAATCATCGGTGGTGCAGAAAATCATGGGCGAGAGCAGCGTCAACACCAGGGGCAAACTCTTGTATTACATGGGCTTATATTACGACATAAACGGCGCGCCCGACATGGCCCGGAATTTCTACCTCCAGGTGAACGAGATCATCGCGCCCATGTTCGTTGAATACCGGCTGAACGAATGGGCCCTGGGCCGGAGCTGACGGGAACCCGCGCGGCGGCGCTCCCCCCCGATTCGCCCCCTCCCGGCGCTTTTTTGCGGCCTAGTAAAACTCCACCGCGATTGCCGGGGTGAGGGTCTGGCTCCGCAGGTCCTTGACGTTGATGACCTGCCAGTAATAGAACTCGGACACGTCGTCATATTCGGCAACCGCGATGAATTTGTCGGCGGCGGGGGCTCCGGCGGCTTCGGCCTTGGCCCAATACCCGACCTCCCAGCCGGCGCCCTCATCCTTGTCGGAAAGGTGCCAGTCCGTGACGGTTATCCGCTGGAGGAGCACTTCCCCCTTGCCCTTGGACTTGCCGTAGATGGACAGGGTTTCCATGCGGGTTTTGGTGTCCCACACGAACAGAGCCCTGGATACGTCGTCCGTGCAGTCCTGCCCGTCAACGGCGTAATAAAAAACCGTCACCTCTAAGAGTTGTTCCTCGGCGAAAATCGCTCCTCCCGCAAGGATTAGTAAGATTGCAAGCAGTCGTTTTTTCACGTGGCGCTCCTTAAAGAGTCGTTTATGGAAGCTGCGGCTTTTCTGCCCTCACCCATCGCCAGAATCACCGTGGCCGCCCCGAGCACGATGTCTCCACCGGCCCAACAGTTATTATATGATGTTTTTTGATGTTCGTCTACAGTAATATGACCCCATTTATCCGCATTGAGCCCCGGAGTTGTCCGCACCATAAGGGGATTGCTGTCGTTTCCCAGGGCCACGATCATGGCGTCGCAGGGGATTTCGTGCTCGCTCCCCGGGATGGACACCGGGCGGCGGCGGCCCGATTCGTCGGGCTCCCCAAGCCGGTACGACAGGGCCGTCACCCCGCGGACAGAGCCCCCGCCGCCGGGGAGCGCCTTAACGGGGCTCTCCAGGTAGCGGAACACCACCCCCTCTTCCTCCGCGTGGGCAACTTCCTCCCGGCGGGCGGGCATCTCCGCCCTGGTGCGGCGGTACACCACCGTTACGGAGTCCGCCCCCAGGCGCAGGGCCATCCGGGCCGCGTCCATGGCCACGTTCCCGCCCCCCGCGACGACCACGTTTTTGGCCGGGAAGAGGGGGGTGTCCGCGCGGTCCCTGTCGTAGGCCTTCATCAAATTTGCCCTGGTGAGGTACTCGTTGGCGCTGAACACCCCCACGAGGTTTTCGCCCTCGACGCCCAGGAATTTCGGCAGCCCCGCGCCGGTTCCGATGAAGGCCGCGTTGAATCCCTGTTCGTTGAGAAGCTGGGGCAGGGCGGCGGTGCGTCCGACCAGGAAATTCTGGCGGAATTCAACCCCCATCTTTTTGAGCATGTCGACTTCGCTCGCCACAATCGCCTTGGGAAGGCGGAACTCGGGGATTCCGTATACCATGACCCCCCCGGGCTTGTGGAGGGCCTCGAAGACCGTGACCCCGTGGCCCGCCCGGCGGAGATCCGCCGCGGCAGTGAGCCCCGCGGGCCCGGACCCGATGATTGCGATCCTTTTGCCCGTCTCCGCCGCCGTCGGCGGGACCGTCTGCAAGCCCCGCTCCCGCTCCCAGTCCGCCGCGAAGCGCTCCAGCCGCCCGATGGACACGGCCTTTTCCGGGTCCTTCAGGGACTTGCCCACCGTGCACAGGCCCTGGCACTGGGTCTCCTGGGGGCACACCCGGCCGCAGATCGCCGGGAGCAGGTTGGCGGTCTTGATAATCCCGGCGGCTTTCCTGAATTCCCCCAGGGCGGTCTGCCCGATGAATTCGGGGATGGGAAGGGCCACCGGGCAGCCGGCCACGCAGGGCCGGGTCC
>JAISTZ010000186.1 GCA_031272345.1 Spirochaetaceae bacterium
CGGCGTTCTTAGCGCTATCGGCGTCCAACACTTTTTAAAGACACGAACAGACGCAGCCCATCCATGCAACACATGGAGGGGTCTGCCGGGCGGCGTCTTGCCTGCACTCCGCGCGACCCGGCGGGTCCTGAGCTCCATCCGTCCGTGCGGTCAGTGTGGTCCGTGGTTTTCTCTGGAGGGGCCCTGCCCCGCATCACCGGGAACCGGCGGGGCGCTGATTCGCCAGTTGGGCCTTGAGCGCTTGAATTTCGGCCTGCATCTGTGTGCGTTCAGTCTGCCACTGCGCCTTGGCGCGCGCCTCGCCCCAGGCTTCCCACTCCTTCGTCCAGCCCGTCGCCTCAAGGGCCTGCCTCATCTTTTCCGTCATTCCTTGTACCTCCGTGATGATACTCGCGTTCGCCTCCAGTATCGGAAATAAATACGACTTTACTATGTCTTCCTGCGTCCGCGGATACACCCGCTCCAGCATCGGGCCACGCAATTCGGTCGTCCTCTGCCATGGGATAAGTATAGCATGAAGGGAGGCGTCCGGCAAGTGTTTAAAACCCCGGACGTCACGGACGCCGCAGACGGAAAACAGCCCTCCCTGCGAAAAAAGTTACAAAAAAAACGAAAATTTCTTTAAAAAAAATTTGACAACTTGTATACAAGTATGGTAAAATAAAGGCGCTCGTGACAGAGCTCCCCCGGTTGGGGGAAAACAACATCAAACTAAAGGAGAAAAGAATGAAGAAATTTTTATTCGTTCTTATGGCCCTGCTTGTCAGCGTTTCGCTGTTTGCGGGTGGTGGAAAAGAAGAGGGTGCAGCGGCGCAGAAAATCACGATCAAAGTGGGGGATAACTGGGGCGCATCCCACCCCGTAGCCGCCGCCCTGGACAAGGTGTTCAAGACCGAGATTGAAAAGGGGATTCCCGGCGCTACGGTAGACATCTACCACAGCGGCACCCTGGGCAACGAGGCGGATCTGTGGAACGGCGCGCGCAACGGCACGATTGAAGTCGCCATTGTCGGCACCCCCTTCAACCAGGAATGGTCCCAGGGCAACATTTCCGATTGGCCCTTCCTGTACCGGGATGTTGACCATGCCAAGAAAGTCTGGTCCAGCCCCATCGCCGATGAATTGAACACGTCCTTCCATCAGAGATTCCCGGAAGTCTACATGCTCGCCTGGGGGCCCAACAGCGCCAGAACCTTCACCAGCAACAAGCCCCTCACCAAGTTTGAAGACTTCAAGGGCCAGAAATTCCGTATGCCCGGCAACCCGATTCACGTGGGCATCGCCGAAGGAGTGGGCGCCAGCGCCCAGGTCATCCCTCTGGGCGAGCTTTTCAGCGCCCTGGAAACCGGCGTTGTTGACGGCCAGGACAACGGCATGGTCACGGTGATTTCTGAGGCTTTCTACGAAGTGCAGAAATACGTCTATGAGACGAACCACATCATCGCTACCCTGGAAATCGTCGTGAACGCGAAATTCCTCGACAGCCTTCCCGCAAGCGCGCAGACTGTGATTAAAAACGCTGCCAAAGCCACCATGGCCGCGGCCTGGGACAACTACATCGCGGAACTCGCTTCCGAGCGTGATTTCCTCAAGAGCAAGGGCGTCACCGTCACCGCCTGCGACGCCGCGAACCAGGCGAAGATTCAGGCGGCGATCAAACCCCTGACGGACAAGCTTCTGGCAGGTCAACCGCCGTTTGCCGCCGACATTGCGTCCTGGGCTCCGGCTACGATCGAAAGAATCAAGAACGTCAAGTAGCAAAACGGTAAGGATTTACCACATGGAACGCAAAGGAACAGCCTTTGCGTTCCTTGCGCTTTCTTCGTCTGTTTTCGGTTAAAAAGCGAATAATCCATAAAGGGGGCTTTGATGAAGAAATTTTTTGATACCCTGTTTAAAGGCATAGAGATTCTTATCGCTGTTTTTCTGGCGGTAATGATAGTCCTGACGTTTTTGAACGTGGTGCTGCGCTACATGTTCAACAAAGGTCTGGCGTGGTCAGAGGAGATTGCCCGGCTCTGCTTCATTTACCTTGTGTACCTCGGCTCCATCGGGGCGATGCGGGATAACCAGCACCTCATCATAGACAGCGTTCTGTCGCGGGTTCCGTCTCTTGCCCAAAAGATAATCTATACACTGGTCCAGGCCGGGATTATCTGGATCATGATTGTTCTCGTGCGGGGAAGCTGGGGACTGATGATGCAAAACATCAGGGACCGGTGGGTGGTCACCCATTTCCCCTGGGCGGGTGTGTATGCCGCCGGTTTGATAGCCGGCGTTTCCATCGCGATTCTCGCCGTGATCAACCTGGTCCGGCTTTTTGTCCTGAAAATTTCAGTCCCGGACCTGCTTGTTATGAAGAGCGGTTCCGAGAGTGAAGAAATGGACGCCATACAATAGGAGGCCCTGAATGGTACTTATCATTATCTTTTTGATTTATCTGTGCGGCTCCATGATGCTGGGCCTGCCTATCGCGTTCAGCCTGATTTTCGGCAGCGTGGCTACGAGCCTCCACATGGGCGGTTCCGCGACCAACCCGCAGATCACCGCCGCGCAGCTCATGCGGGGGGTGGACTCGGTCACCATGATGGCCCTCCCGTTCTTCGTGATGGCCGGGGAGCTCATGAACAGGGGCGGCCTCACCAAACGGATCATCAATTTCTGCAATATCTTCGTGGGGCGGGTGCGCGGCGGCCTGGGGTACGTCACGATTCTGGCCTGTCTCATGTTCGCGAGCCTGGTGGGTTCCGCCGTGGCGAGCACCGCGGCCCTGGGGGCGATCCTGATTCCCATGATGGCTGATTCGGGCTACAACCGCGCCAAGTCGGCGGGACTCGTGGCCGCCGGAAACATGGTTGCGCCGATTATGCCGCCCTCTGTGCCCATGATCGTCTACGGCGTCGCCGCCGGGGTGTCCATAAAGTCCCTCTTCCTGGGGGGCATCGGTCCGGCGATCTACCTGACGATCATCATGAGCGTGGTGTGGTTCTTCGTGTCCCGCAAGGACGCGATTAAAACCGACGCGCCCAAACCCACCGTAAAAGAAACGGTCAGGACCTTCCTTGCGGGACTCTGGGCGCTCCTCCTCCCGGTGATCATCATCGTGGGGCTCCGGGGGGGCATCTTCACCGCAACTGAGGCCGGAGTGGTCGCCGTGGTGTACGCCCTCCTCGTGGGCATGTGCGTGTACCGGGAACTCAAGCTCAAGGACATATTCCATGCCTGTATCGGCGCCGCAAAGACATCGGCGGTGGTCATGTTCCTCGCGGCGGCGGCCCAGGTGGCGGCATACTATATGACGATCGCCCGGATGCCCCAGATGATTACGGCGGCCATGGAGATATTCGTAGACAGGCCCGTTTTGCTGAACGTCATGCTGATGGTCGTCGTGCTTTTGGTGGGCACTGCCATGGACGTGGTTCCGTCAATCCTGATTTTGACCCCGATTTTCGTGCCCCTCCTCAACGCGGCCCACATCGACCTGGTGTATTTCGGGATCAACTTCGTGCTCGTGAACGTCCTGGGGCTGCTCACGCCGCCGGTGGGGCCGGTGCTCAACGTGGCCTGCGCCACGGGGAAGGTCAAAATGGAGGAAATCCTCATGCCGACCTTGCCCTATTTCATCGCCCAGTGTGTGCTCCTGATCGTAATGACCCTGTTCCCTGAAACCGTGATGATACCCCTCAAGTGGTTCGCGGGGTATGTGCCCCGGTACCCGGTGCCGTCATTGTTGGGGTTGTTTCATTAGCCGTATGGGGGTATAGTACAAGAATGAACGACCTATTTATCGGCTTTACAAGCCTTGCGGGCACGGACGGAATTCTGCGGATCCTCATGATGCTCATCGGGATTCTGCTGATTTGGCTCGCAATAAAAAAAGAATACGAGCCCATGCTGCTCCTCCCCATCGGCTTCGGGGCGATTCTGGTGAACCTGCCCCTGTCGGTGGCCTTCGAGTACGAGGGAGCCCCGGGGTTCCTGAAGATTCTCTTTGAAGCGGGAATCGCCACGGAGCTCTTTCCGGTGCTCATCTTCATCGCCGTGGAGGCCATGTGCGACTTCGGTCCCATGTTCCAGAACCCGGTGATGATGTTCTTCGGCGCGGCGGCCCAGTTCGGCATTTTCTTCACCGTCCTGGCGGCCCTGGCCCTGGGCAGGGCCTTCCCCCAATTGGGATTCGACCTGCCCACGGCGTCGGCCATCGGCATCATCGGCGCGGCGGACGGGCCCACGTCGATCTACGTGGCGTCAAAATTCGCCAGGCCCTACCTGGGGCCCATCTCCGTGGCGGCCTACTCCTACATGTCCCTGGTGCCCCTGATTCAGCCTCCGGTGATTAAAGCGCTCACCTCAAAAAAAGAGCGGGTCATCAAGATGAAAATCAACACCGCGTCCTACCCCAGGGGCCTCCGGATCGTGTTCCCCATAGCGGTCACGGTTATCGCGGGGCTGGTTGCGCCCATGAGTGTGCCCCTCATCGGGAGCCTCATGTTCGGGAACCTGATTCGGGAGTGCGGGGTCCTGGAGAAACTCTCCCTGGCGGCCCAGAACGAGCTGGCAAGCATCGTCACCCTGCTCTTGGGCATAACTATCGGCTCGTCCATGCGGGCGGACCAGTTCCTCCGGCCCCAGACCCTGATCATCCTGGCCCTGGGCCTGGTGGCCTTCATCTTCGACACCGCCGGGGGTGTCCTCTTCGCAAAGTTCCTCAACCTCTTCAGGAAGGAGGGGGACAAGATAAATCCCATGGTTGGGGCCGCGGGAATCTCCGCCTTCCCCATGAGCGCCAGGGTGATTCAGAAGCTCGCCACCGCCGAGGACGGCAACACCTTCGTCATCATGGAGGCGGTGAGCGCAAACGTGTCGGGCCAGCTCGGCTCGGTGATGGCCGGGGGCATCGTGCTGGCCTTGGTCCCCGTGCTGATGGGGTGGTAAGGAGGTTGACGTGAACGGTTTTTTGGCCGGGGTCGCCGGGGGCGGCGACTTCGGGAAAGGGATTTTTTTGATGGTTGTGGGCATCCTCTTCGTGTTTGCCGTGCAAGTCCTCTTTTACATCATGATAAAAATCGCCTGCGGGATGAATAAAACAAGGGGGAATACATGAAAGTCGGTTTGATTGAAAAACCTGGGGTCCTTAAAATCGCGGACCGTGACGCGCCCGCAATCACAAAGGACACGGACGTGCTCGTCAAAATAAAGCGGGTGGGCATCTGCGGGTCCGACACCCACATCTTCCACGGGAAGAATCCCTTCGCGGTCTATCCCAGGGTGTGGGGCCACGAGTTCGTGGGGGAGGTACGGGAAACCGGAAGCGCCGTCAGGGCCGTCAAGAAGGGGGACCACGTGGTGGTGGAGCCGATTATCTACTGCGGAACGTGCTACGCCTGCCGCCAGGGGCGGGGGAATGTCTGCGCTTCCCTGCAGGTGATGGGAGTCCACATCGACGGGGGCTGCCAGGAGATGATCGCCGTGCCCGAGGCCAACTGCCACCTGATCCCCAGCAGCCTGCCCTGGGAAGAGGCGGTCCTCATCGAGCCCTTCACCATCGGGGCCCAGGCCTGTTACCGGGGCAACGTGCTCCCCGGGGACTACGTGTTCGTCATGGGGGCCGGGACGATCGGCCTCACCGCGGCGGCCATGGCAAAGCTCGCGGGGGGCATCGTCATCATCAGCGACATCGTGCCGGAGAAGCTCGACTACGCCAGGAGCCGGGGGGTTGACTACGTCATCAACGCAAAGGAAACCGACGCCAACGGGAAGGTCCGGGAGATCACCGGGGGCATGGGGGCCAACGTCACCATAGACGCCGTGTGCAGCAAGAAGAGCTTCGAGGACTGCATCGACGTCACCTCCGTGGCGGGCCGGATCGTGGAACTGAGCATGAGCGAGACCGCGAGCGAAATCGTGCCCAAGAACATCATGGCCAGGGAAATTTCGATATACGGCTCCCGCCTCCAGACCAGGCGGTTCCCCGTGGTGATCGACTACCTCAAAAAGGGACAGCTTCAGCTCAAGGGCTTCGTTACGGCGGAGTATCCCCTGGACAAGATGGCCGACGCCTTCGCCTACATCGACGCCCATAACGACGCGGTGCGCAAGATAATCGTAAAAATGCCGGAATAGGAGGTGTGTTTATGCAGATGACAATCCGCTGGTTCGGAAAGAACTACGACGCCGTAACCCTGGAGCAGATACGGCAGATTCCCGGGGTTAGGGGGGTGATTACGACCCTCTACGGTACCCAGCCCGGGGAGGTCTGGAAGACCGAAGACATCAGGGCGATTAAGGCCGAGGTGGAGGCCGCGGGGCTTAAAATCCTCGGAATCGAAAGCGTGAACATCCACGACGAGATTAAAACCGGGGGGCCCCTCCGGGACAAATACATCGAGAACTACATCGCCACCCTGGAGCGCCTCGGCAAAGAGGACCTGCGCCTGATATGCTACAACTTCATGCCCGTGTTCGACTGGACCCGGACGGATCTTGCCAAGAGGCGCACCGACGGGTCCACCACCATGGCCTACGACCAAAAAATCATCGACAAAATCAACCCCGACGACATGCTGAACTCGATCACGAGCCAGTCCAACGGGTTCGTCCTTGCGGGGTGGGAGCCCGAGCGGCTCGCCCGGAACAAGGAGCTCTTCGCCATGTACAAGGACGTGGACGAGGAAAAGCTCTTTTCCAACCTGGTCTACTTCCTCAGGGCGATCATGCCGGTCTGCGGCAAGTACGGCATCAACATGGCCATCCACCCGGACGACCCGGCCTGGTCGGTCTTCGGCCTGCCCAGAATCATCTCCACCAAGGAGAAGATTCTCCGCATGATGAAGGCCGTGGACGACCCCCACAACGGGGTCACCCTGTGCACGGGCAGCCTGGGGACCAACCCCAAAAACGACATCCCGGACATCATCCGCTCCCTCAAGGGGCGGATTCACTTCGCCCACCTGCGGAATCTGCTGCACACCGCCCCGGGCATGTTCGAGGAATCCGCCCACCTCTCGTCGGACGGGTCCATGGACATGTTCGCCATCGTGAAGGCCCTCTACGACGGGGGCTTTGACGGGGTAATCCGGCCCGACCACGGGCGGAATATCTGGGGAGAAAAGGGAATGCCCGGGTACGGTCTCTACGACCGGGCCCTGGGGGCGGCCTATATCGAGGGCCTGTGGGAAGCGGTGGACAAGATGAGCCGCGGTTAAAAGGAGGGCCGTATGAAACTGAATGACCAGGGACTAAAGAATAAGGGCGAATGGGAGAAGGCGGGGTTTACCCTGCCCAAATTCGACCGGGCCGCCATGATCGCGGCAACGGAAAAAGCGCCGGGGTGGGTGCACTTCGGGGCCGGGAACATTTTCCGGGCCTTTCCCGCGGCCCTCCAGCAGCGGCTTTTGGAGGGGGGGCTCGAAAAAACCGGAATCATCGTGGCGGAGGGTTATGACGGCGAAATCATCGACAAAGCTTACACCCCCTACGATTGTCTGAGTCTCCTCGTCACCTTAAAGGCCGACGGCAACATCGAGAAAACCGTGATCGCCAGCGTGGCAAAGGCCCTGCGCCTGGACATGGCGCCGGACATGCTCTACCTCAAAAGGGTCTTCACATCCCCGTCCCTCAGGATGGTGAGCTTCACCATCACCGAGAAGGGCTACAGCCTTGTCGACCGGGACGGAAAGACCGACCCCGGCGTGGCGAAGGACTTTGCCGCCGGGCCGGAAAAGGCGGAAAGCTACATGGGCCGGGTGGCGGCCCTCTGCTACGGGCGCTACAAGGCCGGGTCCCTCCCCTTCGCCATGGTCAGCATGGACAACTGCTCCCACAACGGGGACAAGCTCTTTGCCGCGGTGGACGCCTTCGCCCAGGCCTGGGTCAAGGGGGGCCTCGCGGACAGGGGCTTCCTGGATTACGTGCGGAACCCCAAAAGGGTCTCCTTCCCCTGGAGCATGATCGACAAGATCACCCCCAGGCCCGACGACAGCGTGAGGGCCTCCCTCAACAAAGCGGGCTTTTCTGACACCGAGGGCACGGTCACCGCAAAGAGCACCTACGTTGCGCCCTTCGTGAACGCCGAGGAGACCCAATACCTTGTCATCGAGGACCTCTTCCCCGCGGGGAGGCCGGCCCTGGAAAAAACCGGCGTCCTCTTTACGGACAGGGCCACCGTGGACCAGGTGGAAAAGATGAAGGTCTGCACCTGCCTGAACCCCCTCCACACGGCCCTTGCGGTCTTCGGCTGCCTCCTGGGGTTCACGAAGATCTGCGACGAAATGCAGGACGAGGACCTGGTCAAGCTGGTACGGGTGATCGGCTACACCGAGGGGCTCCCCGTGGTGGTGAACCCCGGCATTATCTCTCCCCAGGAATTCATCGACACGGTGGTGAACGTGCGGTTCCCCAACCCCTTCATGCCCGACACGCCCCAGCGCATCGCCTGCGACTGTTCCCAGAAGATACCCATACGCTTCGGCGAGACCATAAAAGCTTACGCGGCAAAGAAAAGCGCCGCAAACCTCACGTTCATCCCCCTCGTTCTCGCCGCCTGGCTCCGCTACCTCCTCGGAGTCGACGACGAGGGCAGGACCTTCTCCGTGAGCCCGGACCCGCTCTACGAGTCCCTGGCCCGGAAGCTCACGGGCATACAACTGGGGGGCCCCGTGCCTGAGGGCGCGCTCCATCCGATCCTGTCTGACCAAACCCTCTTCGCGTCCGATTTATACGCCGTGGGCCTTGGGGACAAGGTGGAAGCTTACTTTAAGGAGCTGATCGCCGGGCCCGGGGCGGTTCGGAGGACCCTGCGGAAGACCCTGGGCTAATGCCCCTGGCCGCGGTCCCGGGCAGGCGAGGCGTCACGCCTCCGGGGTCCAGGACACGGTGCGGAGGATGTCCCCGAAGACCCCCGCCGCGGTGACCTGCGCGCCGGCCCCGTAGCCCCGCACACACAGGGGGATGGGGCTGTATCTGGCGGTGGTGAACACGAAGGCGTTCTCCCCGCCCCTGACCGCGTAGAGGGGGTGGGTCTTGTCAACCTCGAACATACCCACGGAACAGGCCCCGTTTTCTATGACCGCGCCCATGCGGAGGGCCTTTTCTTCCGCTTTAAGGCGGCTGATGTATGCGGCGAAATAGTCGTCCGCCCCCGGAAGGTTTGCCAGGAATTCCTCGGTTGTGCCTGAGTCGTCGAATCCGGGGGGGAGGGCCTTGCTCACCTTTACGTCCTCCAGTTCCAGGGAGAATCCCGCTTCCCTGGCGATTATCAGGGCCTTGCGGGCCACGTCCAGGCCGGAGAGGTCGTCCCTGGGGTCGGGCTCGGTGAACCGCTTCTCCCTGGCCTCGAGAACCGCCCGGCTGAAGGGGACGCCTTCGTCGAGCCTGCCGAAGATGTAGGAAAGGGAGCCGCTCATAACCCCGGAAAAGGCCGTAAGGGTGTCCCCGCTTTTGAAGAGATTTTGCAGGGTGTCGATCACCGGGAGGCCCGCGCCCACGTTGGTTTCGTAGAGGAACCGGCGGCGCTGTTTGTTCGCCATGAGCCGGAGGCGCTTGTAGTAGTCCATGGACATGGAATTGGCCCGCTTGTTCGGCGTGGCGATGTGGAGCCCCGCGGCCAGCACGTCCAGGTAGCGGGCGGGGAGGTCCTTGGAGGCGGTGCAGTCCACGAACACGGGATTCAGGGGCTTGGCGCGCTCCACAAAGGCCAGGACGCTTTCGAGGGACGAAGGCTCGGCGGATGCCTCCAGGTCCTTCCGCCAGGAGGACAGGCTGAGCCCCTCCCCTGTCTTGCTGAGGAGCATCTTTTTGGACCGGCAGATCCCCATGACGCGGACGTCTATCCGCTGGTGCCGCAGGTCCGACTGCTGGCCGTAGATCTGGTCCAGGAGGCAGCCCCCGATGGACCCGGCCCCGAAGACGAACACCTCGATCGTCTGGGCCGTGTTGAAGAGGAACCGGTGGCACACCCGCACGGCGGTGTCGCCCTTTTCGCCCTGAATCACCGCGCTGATGGACCGCTCGGACGAGCCCTGGGCGATGGCGAGCACGTTGACCCCCCCGAAGGCCAGGGCGTTGAAGAAGGTGGCGGCGATTCCCTTGGCCTGCCTCATGCCGTCCCCGATGATGGAGACGACGGCGCAGTCCTCTATCACTTCGATCGGGTTTATCAGGTTCTCCCGAATCTCAAGCTCGAATTCCGCCTCCAGGATGGAGCGCACCTCCCTGGCCTCCCTGCGCTTGACGCAGAAGGAAATCGTGTACTCGGAGCTGGACTGGGTGATGAGGAGGAGGGAAATGCCCCCCCTGGAGACCGACGCGAAGACCCTGGCGGCGGTGCCCGTGCGGCCCTTCATGCCCGCCCCGGACACGCTCACCATGGCCGTGTCCTTGAGGCAGGAGATTCCCCGGACCGCCTGGGCCTCCCCGGCTGAGCGGGAGGAGCGGATTTTCTCCAGGGAGGTGATTCGGGTGCCCCGGGCCTGGGGGTTGAAGGTGTTCAAACTCCAGGCCTCGATTCCCCGGGTGGAAAGGGGGGCCAGAGTCTTGGGGTGGAGCACCTTTGAGCCGAAGAACGAGAGCTCCATGGCCTCTTCGTAGCTCACGTCCTCCACCAGGAAGGCGTCCCTTACGATGCGGGGGTCCGCGGTGAAGATGCCGTCCACGTCGGTCCAGAATTCGACCCGGGAGGCGTTGAGCCCGTAGGCGATTATGGCCGCGGAAAAGTCCGAGCCGTTCCTGCCCAGGAGCCCCACCCCGGTGTCCCGCCAGTTGCAGATGAACCCCGGAAAGAGCAGAATCCGCGCCCCCCCCTCCCGGTAGGGCGTGAGGGCCGCCTCGGAGCGCCCGTAGTCCGGGTCCCCCTCGTCGCACCTGCCCGTGGTGAAGATGCAGGTGCGGGAATCAACCAGGGCAACGTCCTTGCCCATGCGCCGGAGGAGGGCCTCCAGAATCGCCACGGAAAGGAGCTCCCCCATGCCCATGATTCTGGCGTGGACCCTGGGGGGGCACTCGCCGAAGGCGGCGACGGCGGAGAGGAGCTTCGTGTATTCGTCAAAAATGGGGACGAGCGCCTCCCGCACCTCCTGGGCGTCGAAGGCCGGGCAGAGGCCGGCAAGGCCCGAGAGGATGTCCTCCTGGGTTTGACGGAGGGACGAGACGAAGGGCAGCCAGTCCTCCCCCCGCACACAGCTCTCGATGCTCGTAAGGAGCCTGTCGGACACCCCGGCGGCGGCGGACACCACGACGCTCACCCGGTCTTCCCTTGCCCGGGAAGCCATGATGGTTGCGGAGTCGGAAATCCGGGCGGCGTCGGCCATGGAGGTTCCGCCGAACTTGAGGGTTATCATGGTTAGAACGTGTAGGTTAAGCTCGCCTTGAGGAAGCCGTTAGCCCTGTACTGGCCCAGCTCGCCAGCGGGATCTCCCGCAAAGGCCCCGCCGGTGAGTTCCGCCGAGAGGTCCCCCCTGGTCCAGACGACGCCGGGCATGATCAGGGCGTCCATGTCCTCCAGGTTCCAGACCGTGGTGAGCTTGACCTCCAGCTCGTCCTTGAAGAATTTTTTGGACACCAGGGCGGTGATTCTGGTGGTGGAGGCGTTGGTTCCGGCCTCCGTGTCCAGGGCGCGGTTCTGGTTCACCTTGTTATCGAAGAGGCGGATCGTCTCGTTGCACTGGAAGTTCAGGTTGATCCCCCCGATGATGTCCCGGTCGAACCCGAAGGACCAGCCCAGGAAGGGGTTGTACACGGAGCCGTCCGTGCCGTCCATGTCCGAGGTGAGGACCGCGGCGAATTCCGCCCGGAGATTAAACCCGGCGATCACCTGGGCCCAGTCCACGCCGATCTGGTGGAAGGGGTTGTAGTCGACGACGGGGGTGATGAGGGACACGTTTGGTGTTGGAGTAGGCTGTTGTGTAGCCAGTTTAGTGAGCAAATCGGTCACAAAGGCGTCGACCCCCTTTAAGCTGACCGCGGGTTTGGTGAGGCGGCCGTAGTAGTATTGGACCCCGATGTCCGCCGGGCCCGCCGTGGTGGTGAACCGGAGGCCCCCCTGGGCATAGTCGAGGGTGCTGTAACTGGAGGGGGGGGTCGTGTTGAAGGCGGCCATGGAGGAAAAACCCATGCTCTCGAGGTCGGGAATTTGCGCCAACGCCGTCGGATTCGTCGCAAAGGGCGCTATAATTGCCGCGATAACGCCATCTTTTATCTGCCCCGGAAGGTCGCTCATCTGTTTGGGCTTCCACCGGCCCGTTGAGTCGTACCGGAGGGCCTCGAACCAGGGCACGAACACGGCTTCCACCTTGGTGAAGTCCCCCAGGCTGACGGTTGTGCGCACCAGGGGCCGGGCTATCTTCCTGTCCATGACGTCCGTGACGGTGAGGTCCGAGTTGTCCAGGGGATTCACCACGTCCAGGGGGCCCTCGCTGTCGGCCTTGCCCCAGGTGATCTTCCGCAGACCCCCCTCCACGGACACGGGCCCGAAGAATCCCCTCACGTAGGCCTCGTCCAGGGTGACCGGGGAGGAACCGTCGAACACCGGGGCGATGTTCAGGCGTATCAGGGCCTCCGCGCTGGAGACCGACGCGCCGAATTCCAGAGTCCCGGAGAACAGGTCCCCGAGCTCCGCGTCCGCGGCGGAATCATACAAACCGGGAAACACGGTGATCCCCGCGGAGGCTTCCCCGGAAAGGGTGAGGCCCCCGAAGGAGGAGCCGGTTCCGCCGGAGGAGCCGGAGGAATCACCAAAGTCCCCAAAGCCGAAATCGTCCTGGGAAAAGACGCCCCAGCCGAGGGAGCACAGGGCGCACAGAAGGATTGCTTTTTTCATATGTCACCTCTCAAAAAAACGGTCAGGGCCTGCCTGTTTCCAGAAATTTTATCGTGAAAATGCCGTCCGACAGCTTTGCGTCGTACTGGAGTTTTTCCACATATATCGTGGTGAAGGTGCCCGCCGCCACGGTGGTCATCTTGGTCTGCATGGGGGTGAGCCGGCCCTGGGTGTCCCGGATGTCCGAGGATTCCATCACCTTGGCAAGGTCGCCCTTCTTGTTGTAGAGCTCGATCTTGAGGGTCACCTTGTTCCCCTTGTCTATCCAGGAGACCATCCGGCTGTACTGGTAGGATGCGTCCCTGGGGCGGGACTCGATCACGTAGCAGGGGCTTCCGGAGAGGGCCTCTTCCCGGAGGAGGGTGTGGGTGTCCTCGCCGGCGTCCCTGTCCGCGGAGGCGATGTCGTCGTAGGACATGTCAGTCCCCATGAAGCTGCCCGAGCCCTCGGAGCCGGAGATGCGGCGGGTCTTGCCCAGCTCCGGCAGGAAGATCCACTGGTCCGTGCCCCCGGAGGCGTTGTCCATGGTGAGGAACCGGGTGCCCGCCACGGATTTGGGCTCCTGGAATATGATCATGGTGCGCGCCCCGTTGGGGCCGTCCTTGGA
>JAISTZ010000125.1 GCA_031272345.1 Spirochaetaceae bacterium
ATTGTTGACAGCATCAAGGATCTGGACGCTTCCGGCTGGAACTATAAATCAACAAAATCCAGCCTATAGTTTTTTTGGGGGCCCTATCGCCGGATGACTTTTCCCTGCGTCTTTTCCTCCGTCTTGACACCGGTTTTTTGCGGTTTTATACTCCCATCATCAAGGAGATTATGATGAAAGAAGATACCCTGTGTGTGCACGGCGCCCAGCCCTTTGACCCGCAAACCGGCGCGGTGAGTGTGCCGATTTTTCAGAGCGCCACCTTCAGGCATCCGGGGCTGGCCCAGTCCACGGGGTTCGACTACTCCCGGAGCGGCAACCCCACCCGGTCCGCCCTGGAGCAAACCATCGCCAAACTCGAACAGGGAACATCGGGCCTGGCGTTCTCCACGGGCATGGGCGCAATTTCCTCAATAATCAAGCTGTTCCTGCCCGGGGACCACCTCATCGTGTCCGAGGACCTCTACGGGGGCACCTACCGGCTCTTCCACGAATACTACGCCAAATACGGCCTCTCCTTCTCCTGGGTTGACACCAGTGACTTCGCCAAGGTGAAGGAAGCGGTCACCCCCAAAACCAGGGGGATGTTCATAGAGACCCCGTCGAACCCCATGATGAAGGTCACGGACATCGGCCGGTGCGCCGCCCTGGCCCACGAACACGGGGCCCTCCTCATTGTGGACAACACCTTCCTCACCCCCTACTACCAGAAGCCCCTCACCCTGGGGGCCGACATAGTGATTCATTCGGGCACAAAATATCTGGCCGGCCACAACGACACCCTGGCGGGCCTGGCGGTCCACGCCTCCCCGGCCATCGAGGAACCCCTCAGGGAGGCCCAGAAGAGCGAGGGCGCGTCCCTGGGGCCCTTCGATTCATGGCTCGTGCTCCGGGGCATCAAAACCCTGGCCCTGCGGATGGAAAAACACCGGCAGAACGCCTTCAGGGTTGCCTCCTGGCTCCGGGAACACGGGGAGGTCGAGAGGGTGTTTTTTACGGGCTTTGATGACCATCCCCAGTACGCCCTCTCCCGCGCCCAGGCGACGGGCCACAGCGGCATGATTTCTTTCTATGTCAAACACCAGGAAACCGTGCCCAGGGTGCTCAAGAGGGTCAAGCTCATTTTGTTTGCCGAGAGCCTCGGGGGGGTCGAAAGCCTGATCACCTATCCCCTGGTGCAGACCCACGGGGCGATTCCGGAGGCCATGCGGGAATCCGCCGGGGTGAACGACCGGCTCCTCAGACTTTCGGTGGGCATCGAAAACCCGGACGACATCATCGCGGACCTGGCGGAGGCCCTGGGCTAAAACAGACGGGGTTTTGCGGCCCTGGGGCCATCCTACAGCCCCGCTTCGGAGGCGGTGCGGTACCCCGTGTCGACCACTTCTTTCTTGAGATTCTCCCTGGTGACGATGACCGGCTTGAGGAGCGCCGAGGGCACGGCGTAGGCCCTGCCGTCCCTGGTTGAGTCATTGGGGCAGCTCGCGGTGTCCAGACCCGCCGGGGTCTTCCCCTGCATGATCGTGTCAACAAGCTCCGCCGCGGCCCGCGCCAGGAGCCGGGTGTCCATGAGGACCGAGGCGTACTGCTCGCCCCCCAGGATGGACTTGCAGGCCCCCGCGGTGCAGCCCAGGCCGCCCGCAACCGGCAGGGGCTTCTCCGGCGCGCTGCCGTACCCGGCGGCCTTGCACACCCCAAGGATTGACAGGCTGATCTGGTCCGAGGGCGACAGGATGCCGTCCAGGGCCTGGTTGGTGTAGTACCCCGCAAGGAGGTTTTCCATCCGGGCAGCGGCGGCTTCGCCGCTCCAGCGGAGGGTTCCCGCGAGGTCCATGCCCTGCTGGCCGGAGCCGATTTTGAGGGCCCCGCTGTCGAAGTAGGGTTTGAGCCTGTCCATGGCGCCGTCGTAGAATTTGTAGGCCCTGCCGTCCTCCGGGGAACCGCCGAATACTTCGATGAGGACAGGTTTTTTTGCCGGGGCGTCCAGTTTGAGGCCGGTGACGAGGATGTCCCCCATCTGCCTGCCCGCGGCGTAGTCGTCGAAGGCGACGTAGTAGTCCACGTTGGGGCTCTTCATGATGAGCCGGTCGTAGGCGATCACCGGGATTTTTGCCGCCGCCGCCTGGGCGAGCGCATCCGACAGACCCTCCCCGTCAACCGGCGCGATCACCAGACACCTGGCGCCGACGGCAATCAGGTCTTCAATCAGGCGCGCCTGGGTTTGGGCGCTGTCATCGGAGAACTCAAGGCCGACCGTGTACCCCAGTTTTTTGAGCCCCCCCTGAAGGGCCGCGCCGTCCCTGCTCCTCCGTTCCTCCGGCAGGGCGGGCAGCACCACGCCGACGAGACCCTTACCGCCCTCGCCGCCCCCCCCGCGGCAACCCGCACAGACACCCAATGCACGCAGGGCGGCCGTCACCACAGCACATAGTCCCTTCATAAACGCCCCCTTCACTCCAAATGGAGCTCTATCTTCATGCCCGCCCTCACCGGAGCGCCGGGGGCCGGGGATTGACGCACCACCCAGCCGTCACCGGTGAGGAGGATTTGCAGGTCCCTCCGTTCCTCGAGCAGGCGGGTGATGGCGCGTTTGGAAACCCCCGTCAGGTCGGGCATGGCGCTGCCGATGGCGATCTCCCCGCCGGCGGGGGGGGTGATTTCGCCGGAATGGGAGAAGGACGCGGCCCCGCTGCGGAACATCCCCAGGTGGTCGATAATCACGTTGGCGGCCTCGGCAACCACCGGCGCGGCGATCCGTCCCGCCAGGGTTTCGCCCTGAGCCTTTGTAATCACCAGGTAGAGAATGACCCTGGGGTCCCGCACCGGGAATATGGCCACGCAGTTGGACAGGAAGTCCGTCTCGCTGTAGCCCCCCCCGGTCTCCTTCGCCATCTGGGCCGTGCCGGTTTTTACCCCCAGGGCGATGTCCCCCAGGGCGGCGCGGCTTCCGGTGCCGCTTTCGGCGGTGGATTCCATGCAGCTCAGCACGTACCGGGCGGTTTCCGGGGAAAAGACCCGCCTCAGGAATTGGGGCTCGTGTTTGTACAGCTCCTCCCCCTCCCGGTTGGTGATTCGGGAGATCAGGGTGAGCTTGACCGGTATGCCCTGGTTCGCCAGGGCGGTCGCCGCCTCCACCACTTGCAGGGCGGACACGCTGATTTCCTGCCCGAAGGACATGGTGGCCTTTGACCGCCGGGACCAGAGCCTGTCGGAGGTTGACTTTACCGACCCCGCGGTTTCCCCCGGAAGCTCCACCCCGGTCCGTGAGCCGAACCCCAGGCTTCGGATTCCCTTGAGGAAGGGCTCGGAGTCGATTCTCTCGCTCATCTGGGCGAGGGCCACGTTGCAGGAGAGCCGCAGGGCGTCCCTGGCTGTCACGGCGCCGTGGCTGCCGAGACAGGTGATTCTGCCCCCCCCGTCCCGGAGGAAGTATTCACCCCCGCAGTAGAAGGTGTCGTCCCCGTCGATCACCCCGTTGTCGATGAAGGTGGCCACGGAGAAAATTTTGAACACCGAGCCGGGCTCGTAGGCGAAGTTCGCGGGCCGGTCGGCCTGTTCCGCAATGGTTGAGGAGGGGTATTCGTTCAGGTTCGCCGAGGGCAGACTGATGTACGAGAGGATTTCCCCGGACCGGCTGTCCGCCACGAGCATCATCAGGCTTTCCGCCTGGGTGCGCTCCATGGCTTGCCGGGCGATTTGCTCGAGCTTGTACTGGAGGTTCGTGTCTATGGTGAGGTACACGTTGTGCCCGTGGAGGGCCGACGCGGGGTCCGTGGAGGGCCGGGCCTTGAGGTCCTCCTCCCTGGAGCGCTCCACCCCCGTGAGCCCGGCGCCGTCGTCCCCGGCAAAGCCGACGAGTTGGGACGCCAGGGAGTTTTCAGGGTAGAGCCTGCCGGGGATGCGGTCGAAGTAGAACCCCTGGAGGTTGTTATTCTTTATGACCCCGTAGGCCGCCTCGTATTCGGGCTCGGACATCTTGCGCTTGAGGTACACGAAATTGTTCTGGGAGGAGCGGATCTGGTCTTCCAGCGCGTCCGCGGGGATGCCGGTCACCGGCGAGAGGAGCGCCGCCGCCCTGGGGATGGACTCGGAGGGCACATTCGCCGGTTCCGCCGCCAGGTGATAGAGGTAGACCTGCACCGCCAGGGGCTTCCCGTTCCTGTCCACGATTGAACCGCGCTCCACCGCCGGGGAATTCTGGAAGGGCGGCGGAATCTCCTTGAACGCGAGCCGGGCGTACACGCTCACCACATAGACCGTGAACACGGCCACAACGAACAGCAGGATGAGGAGCCTGGGCCTGGAATAAAACCTGTTTATTTGCATACCACCTTACCTAATATATTTCGGACAGATACGAACCCATATTGACGGGAATCCACCGAGTCCGCCTCGTTGTCCCCCACCGCGAAGATGAATCCCCGGGGAACCGCGGGGGTGTGTTTGAACCGCTGGTACTGGCCCTCCGTAAGGGGGAAGGTCCTCCCGTTGACGGACACGGCGTAGGCGGATTCCGGGGAGGGTCCGGGGGAAAATGCCAGCCCGTCACCCCCGGCGGCGACACAGCGTTTGACCACGGTCTTGCTGCCGTAGATGTAAATCACCACGTCGCCCCTTTGGGGGGCCGCCCACTGAATCAGCAGCTCCGAAGAAAAGGGCAGGGAAAATCCGTAGCTCAGTTTATTCACGATGATGCGGGACCCCTCCCGGATGGCCGGTTCCATTGAATTGCCCGAAACCCTGAGAATATCCGCCGCAAAAAGCTTTATGCCCACCCCGAGGGCGGCCCCAAGGACGACCGCGCGCAAAGCGGCCCGCCCCATGGGGCGGCTTCGTTCCCCCATAGCAAATATTCTAATATGTGAAGGTTTTTCTGTCGATAGTAAAGTATGGAAATTCTCTGTTACCTTGATTCCGGTTATGCCCCTCCGATCCCGGAAGCCCCGGGGAGGGGACTCAGAGTAAAATCTTTCATCGCCGCCGTTGCGGCCGGGAGCCCCCCATTCACCGCGGCCCTGCTGCGCCGGGCGGGCGTCCTTGTGCAGACCCTCCGGGCCGCCCTGACTCCCAGGGCACTGACGGTCATCGGGGCGGCGGCCCTCTGCGCGATCCTGGGCTGGGCCGGGGGCTACGGCCTCTTCGTCCTGGGGGGGGCGATTCCCCTGCCCGCCGGAGCCCTGTCGCCGAAACCATCGGCCTATGAACTGGACGCCCTGGACAGGGTGATGACCCAATTCGTGTTCCCCCTTCAGAACGAAGTTGACGAAGCGGGCGCCCTCTCCGGCAGCCCCGAAACCGGGAAGGTCCCCTACACCAAACCCGTGGAATTCACCCCCTACACGGTGAACACCGGGGACAACCTCACCAGCATCTCCCGCCGGTTCGGTCTGAGGAATATCTCCACCCTGATTTCCGTAAACGGCATACAGAACGCCCGGCGGATTCGCCCGGGGCAAACCCTGAGCGTCCCCTCGATCGACGGAATCTTCTACACCGTCGCCCCGGGGGACACGATTACGGGCATCTCCGCCAAACACAACATCATCGTTGAGGACATCCTCGACGTGAACGACATGAACAGCACGAACATCCGGGCCGGAACCAGGCTGTTCCTGCCCGGCGCGCGGCTCGACCAGGGGACTCTCAGGAAATCCCTGGGGGAACTCTTTTCCATGCCCCTGGCGGTTTCGTGGAGACTCTCGTCACCCTTCGGAATCCGGCCCGACCCCTTCACGGGCGCGCAGAGCCAGCACACGGGCATCGACATGGCCGCCCCCGCCGGGGCGTCGATCTATGCGTCCCTGGGGGGCAAGGTGGTGACCGCCGCATACTCAAACGTGTACGGCAACTACGTGGTCATCGACCACGGCAACGGCTACCAGACCCTCTACGGGCACATGCAGAAGAGCCTCGTCAAAAAGGGCAGCGCCGTGGCCCAGGGTGACAAAATCGGCCTTGTGGGCAGCACGGGCTACTCCACGGGCCCGCACCTGCATTTTTCTGTGTATAAAAACGGGCGGCTCATCAACCCCCTGAGCATCCTGAAACGATAACCGGAGGGACCTGCTGTGAACGATATTTGCCCCTGGTGCGGCCGGGTGATTGACGGTGAATTCATTTTTTGCCCCTGGTGCGGCGCGAACACCCGGCAGGCCTGGAAGGATGATTCCGGGGAGCGGCTGTACAGGGACGAGCGGCAAAAGCGGCTGAGTCACATCGAGAAAAGCCTCGACGCCCTGGACAGGGAACTGGCCGTGCTTGCGCTGAGTGAGGCGATGCACCGATGAAAGGATTTCTTGCGGCGGCGGGGGCGGCGTTCCTCCTGTGCGCCCCAGGGCTTTGGGGGGGAACCTCCTTTGAGAACCCCCAGATAAACGCCAAAAACGACGTGCTCTTCGCAATCAGGCATACCCAGCCGGGGGAGCCCTCCTATTCCACCCTGGCGGTCGCAAGCGCGTCCTCCGGGGCCGCACAGCCCAGGGGGATAACCCTTTTCCCGGAGAAAATCGAAGCGCTCCAGGCCGGGGCGGCCCTGCAAATACGGAACCGCTACGGCACGGTCCGCTACACCTTCGCATCGGGGGCAATAACGCCCCTCCTGTTCACCGGGGACCTGCCCCAAAACCCCGTGCGCCTGGCGGACATGTCCGTGAGCCCCGACGGCAAGTGGATTTGCTACATAAAGAAGACCTCCGCCGCCAGGGGGAATCTCATGCTCCGAAGCGCCTCCGAGTCCTCGGGATTCGCCGAACTTCTCCTCGCCGAAGGGGTTGACTACAGCTTCACCGCCGTCCCCATAAAGTGGTCCCCGGACAGCGCCGTGTTCGTGTACGAGCGGGATGGCAGGCTGCTCTTCCTCCGCACCGCCGACGCGGAACGCAAGACCGTGCTGGACGAACAGTACCGCACCATAGGCCGGGGGCTCATCTCATCGGTCTGCTGGATTTCAGAAAAAACCCTCGTCTACATCGACGGGGACATCGTCTACACCATCCCCGCCCTGGAGCTCTACACCAGGGCCCTGTATTCGTCCTTTGTGGGAATCGGCAACGTTGCGGGGAGCCTGATCAGGCCCTTCAATCCCTCCACGGACATGTTCTGGGCCAACAGCGACCTGTCCACCCTGGTGATGCTCCAGGACAGGCGGGTCCTCACCAGCTTTTCCCTGCCCAGCCGGACGCTCCCAGGGGGGAGCGCGCTCCCCCAGACTCTTTCCCAGCGGGCCACGGGCATCGCCGGAAATTCCGTGAGCGGGGCCCAGGTGTTCTGGGACTCCAACAACCGGCCCCTGGTGTGGCTGGGTCTTGCGGGGGAAAGCAAGGGCGCCTTCTACAAGCTCAACGGCACGGCCTTCACCAAGACCGGGGGGGACACCCTCCTGTCGCCCTGCCTCTCCCCCGACGGCAAGCGGATCGCCTTCATTTCCAACGGAGCCGCCGTGGTGTACAACGTGGACGGCGGCGGCGCGGGAATCCGCCTCGACGGGGACACGGCGGTCAGCATAGCCTGGCGGAACAACAGCGCCCTCATCGTGGGCGGCCTGTGGACCACCAGGCTATGGAATCCCTCCACCGGGGGGGCGCAAATTCTGCACCTTTCGTCGGCGGAAAAATTCGGCTGGGACAAACTCACCGGGGATATTTGGGCGGAAACCCCCCAGGGTATCTTCCTCTACAGCGACAAAACCCGCGCCTGGAGGGGGCCCGAGCGG
>JAISTZ010000017.1 GCA_031272345.1 Spirochaetaceae bacterium
TCCCTCACCCCCGCAGGAAAGCAAGCCCTGGACACGGGCTATACCGCCGCGGCCCGCTCCGCCCTTGCGCGAGGGCTTGCGGCCCAGGCAAGGGGCAACGAGATCGACGCCCTCCTCAACTACAGCCAGGCCATCGCCTTTGACCCTGGTCAGATGGAGGCCATCGCCCGGCTCGAAAGCCTCTCCACCGCCATCTCAGGGGGCACCCTCACCCAGCGCATCACCGCCGACGTGGCGGCCCGCAAGGCATGGCTTGAGGCCTTCAAGTCCGCGGCAGCCTTTTTCAACGATCACCCGCCCTTCGAGATCACCTTTGACCCGGCCCTGGAGCAGGTGGGTAAAACCGACTACGAGCGGGAGACCGTGAACCTTGCCATGCTGATACGCCTTGCCCCCTCGGAGGCGGGGTGGACCGCCCTGAATACGCTTGTTTCCGGCCTGGACAGAACCGGGCGGCGGGAGACCTGGGGCTTTACCAACCTTCCCTTCAAAGACCCCAAGCCCTCGGCAAAAGACGCGGTGGTGTTCGGCGGCAAAAAGTCTTTTACGTTCAAGGTTGACGTGGCCCTGGTGAACGAAAAGGGCAAGACCGTCTCCCGGGGCAGCGCGTCCCTCGCGTCGGGAAGCCTTAGCTTCTCCCCCGGCGCATCGTCCGTGACCGCGCCCGACGGGGAGACTGCGCGTATGCAGTTTTCCAGGGTCAACGTGAACGACCTGACCGACACGCTCACCATCGTGATAAGCGCCGTGAACGGGATCCCCTCGCACAGGCTGAGCGAGTCGGGGTATATGCGGATCGCCAATGAACCGCTTACCGAGCCTATCAAGAATGGGACTGCGACTGACTATTTTAAGAGAGCATACGAGTACGACGAAAAGAAGGACTATGACCGAGCCATCCTGGACTATACGCAGGTCATCAGGCTCAACCCACTGGCTGACGGGGCATACAACAACCGGGGCCTTGCCTATGAGAAGAAAGGGGACTACGACCGGGCTATCGCGGATTACACCCACGCTATCATGTTGAACCCGAATTATGCTGGAATCTATTACAACCGAGGCAATGCCTACAGGAACAAAGGGGACTACGACCAGGCTATCGCGGACTACACCCAGGCCATCAGGCTCAAACCGGATGATGCTAATGCCTATAGCAACCGGGGCAATGCCTACTCCGACAAGGGAGACTACGACCGGGCTATCGCGGATTACGAGATGGCGCTCAAGATTGACCCGAATGATTAGTTGGCAAAAAATAATCTTGCGAAAGCAAGGGAAATGAGGGGGTGGTAGGGATGGCAGACTTATTGGCAATCGTGCAAGAAGTGTTAAAACTTACGGTAAAATCCGCAATGTGGTTTTTTGGCAAGTTCAGAAAATGCCTTGGTCTGGATGAGGCACTAAAAGCTGCTGCCGCAAAAATCGAGCGCGAAGCGCAAAAAAACATGAAGGTTGCCGTTTTTCCGATTGTGGTCCCTTCGAGTCAACTTTCGGACTATTTGACGGAAGAACTGCGTGGGCATTTAGGCGATGGTGTCAAACTGATTGTCAGCGCCGATGACAAACCAACGATTGCCGGCCAGACTATTACCGATGCCGAAGCGGGAAAGATAGGCCACCAGCAGGGTGTGGATATTGTTGTAACCGGTGATTTCAGTTTCAATCGACTTTCTGTCCGCGCTGTTGTTACCAAAGCAGAACCGCCGTCGTTGCTGACGCAGTATCGAACAACAATACGCGCTAAAGACAAGAAACTCAAAGAATTACAGGTCACTGAAAGCACTACGCCATCACAAAAGCCAGGGAAGGCTGCCATTGTGCGCATAAATCGTGGTAAAGACCTCTATGCCGAAGGCAAGACCGCTGAAGCGATTGTTGAGTTCACCTGCGCACTTGCTGAAAACAACGCCCTAAGCGAGACGCTTTTCTACAGAGGCAATACGTATTACGCCATAGGAGATATGGACCAAGCCGTCACCGATTACACCGCCGCGCTGTCACTTCAACCGGAATTGTACGAGGCCTTAAACAATCGCGGCGTTGCGTATGCCAGCAAAGGAGAATCAGACCTGGCTATCGCGGACTTTGATGAGGCGATACGCCTCAAACCGGATTTTGCGGAAGCGCTCTGCAATCGCGGGGCTGCATATTCCAAGAAAAAAGAATTCGATAAAGCAATCACTGATTTTGACCAGGCGCTGTCTCTCAAGCCGAATTATGCGGATGCGCTCTATAACCGTGGCAAAGCGTATAAATCGAAAGGTGATATTGACCACGCTATTGATGATTTCACCAAAGCTCTAACAATTAATCCCCGTTCCGCAAATATTTTAGGCGAGCGTGGTGTTGCATTCGCCAGCAAGGGTGACAACGACGGGGCAATCGCAGATTTCAATAAAGCCATCGAGTTCGCCCCGAATGACGCTATAGCCTACAGCAACCGTGGCAAAGTCTACTGTGACAAAGGAGACTACGACCAAGCAATCGCTGATCTTACACAGGCCATCACGCTCGACCCCAATTATGCCAACGCCTACAATAACCGGGGCTGGGCTTATAGGAAAAAAGATGACTACGACCAAGCTATTGCTGACTACTCCGATGCCATCAGACTTGACCCGAATCATGTTGGAGCCTATTGCAACCGGGGTGCTGTCTACTGTTGCAAAGGCGAGTATGATCGGGCTATCGCGGACTTCGTCCAAGCCAACAAGCTCTCCCCGGATGATGCCATAATCAAGCAGAATCTTGCCAACGCAAAACAGGTAGGGGGGGTAGATGAGAGAAGAAAATAACAACCGCTGTTTCAGAGTGAGATGTACACAACGGATAATGGAGCATCAAGAAAAAGAGCAAGCAATGCCAAAATTGCTCTATGTATACATGAAATTTCAGACATTTCTTAAACATATTGACGCATACCTTGACGGCAAGGCATATTTTGGCGATTGGTCGTCTATGAATGACCCCATGGAAGGCATACCGCCGAGAGTCCAACTTGAAATAAAAAATGAGAAAGTGAAGAAAGAGTTTGAAGCGAAATTGAAAGAATGCAAAATATGCTGTCTGTCGGAAAGGTCGGATAATTTTGCTATGTGGTCGCACTATGCGGAGAGGCATACCGGCGTATGTATTGGGTTTAAGGTTGATAATGCAACGCTGATGCAACAAGACATTGAATATGCGAAGATTATCTATTCAGACAGTATGCCGCTGAAAAAGGAATACGTTCCGATTATTGAGGCTATTTCCAAAATTGAAGCCAGTGGCGACATTGCAGATTCTAAAACCATAGAAAATATGAAGTGGCAACTCGTAAAGAAGGTTCTCTCCCACAAGTTTAACGATTGGTCCTACGAAGAAGAATGGCGTTTAATGAGGTTATCCAGCGTTCCAGAAATGTGGTCGATAGGAGAAATCAGAGAAATAATACTTGGACTTGAATGTGAACAAACGCTTGCCAAACTTAAAGAACATCCTTGTTGGGGTGACTTGTTGCCATTAATCGGCAAGGTTAAATTAGAAGAAAAACAGGGTGAGATTGTTTTCCAACTAGCCTCTCCTTCTGTTTCACTCGGTATGGAATATAAAGTTCAGAAAAATGGTATCGCCATTACCAAATACACCGGGACTCGACGTGAAGTTGACATTCCTAAAATAATAGCAAAAACACCGGTTGTAACAATAGGATATTTGGCATTTTCAAATAAACGCATAACCAGTGTTAGCATACCGTCCAGTGTTACTTTTATTGACGATTGTGCATTTGCGACCAATGAATTAACTAGTCTCATCATACCTGCTGGTGTTACTTCTATCGGTGAAGGAGCGTTTTGTGAAAATAAACTTGAAAATCTGGAAATACCGGACAGTGTTATTGGCATTGGTGAAAGGGCGTTTGAAAACAACAGGCTATCCTGTGTTGCTATTCCAAACAGCGTGAGATCCATCGGGTATGGAGCATTTGAAGGAAATTCATTGACGAGCATAATTATCGGATACAATGTCGAATTCGGCAGCAGTTGTTTCTTTAGCGAAGCAGATGGAGAGTGGCATGAAACTGAAAAAGATGCTTTCGTTTATAAAGGCTTTTCCGATTTCTATAAAAAGAATGGTAAGAAGGCGGGAATGTATACCTATAACGACGGCAACTGGAACTTCAAAGCACAGTAGCGTGTTGTGGAGCGGAAAATCGGCGGGCGGCTCCCGTATGCCCTCACTAACTCCGTAGTCGCCGTCGCGGTGAGCCTGGCAGCGAGTCTGTCCGCGCCGTCCGTGGGGTCAGTGGTTTTTCCTGGCGGCGTCTTGTGGGGCAGAAAATCGGCGGGCGACTCCCGCCCGGAACATATCCGCCGGATTATCCCCGGCGAGGGAGCAGACAATGAAGACAGGAAAATCAAAAAAGATCGGAATGGCTTCCGGTGCGGAGGAAGACAACTTTTTGCACCGCTGGATAAATCTTGTAGATGAGTAGCCAATCAGGTTCGATATGACATTCAAGCGATCCTTCGTACTTACCATGCAGCGGGTGGTTGTGATAACGGGGCGGCAAGGGAATTTCTTTGATGATCAATGCTACCACTTCATCAATCTTCATCATGTTCTTGTTCCGTTTTTCCATAAGAACATACTCTTTGGTAAATTTTCTGCTTTTTTTCGGGCTAAGCATGAGTCTGCCTCATATTCCCCGTCTCAAGTCCCGCAGGAACTCTTCCGCCGAGTGATACTCCTTCGACGGGATTTCTCCTCTGACGATGGCATCGCCCTCTTCGATGGCCTCGATGGTTTCGGCATTGGGCGTGTAGTTATGAGCTTTACAGATGGGGCATTCCGCTCCGGCTTCCATCTCGGCTTCGGTCAAGGGAGTGAGCACACGGGGTTTGGCAATGTTCAGCTTTATTCTAACCCGGCCCACCGGCACACTGGCGGGCAGATCAAAAGACACCCGGCGGCTGGCCGGGATTTCTACGGTTTGTTCTATGGTCATTCGCTTGCTCCTTGTGATGAGTATAGGGTATTTCAGAAAAAAAACAATAGCGCAGAGAGAAAAACCATGGCGGGCGACTCCCGCCCGCATGGTGCCAGGCGCATGTGCCTGGCACCATGCCCCGCGCCCCTTGCCTCCACCCTCTTTTTTGTGGTAGTATCATGCACGGATATGATTACCTTTTGGCAGCAGCAAAACGACAGACTCGTCAAACTGGAGAAGGACAACCTGGACGCGGGAAAAAAGACCTGGGTTGACGCCCGGCAGGTTTCCCGGGATGACATCCGGGTGTTGGAGGAGGAATTCGGCGTCCAGCAGGAGCACATCCTGGACATCCTGGACCCGGACGAGCTTTCCCGGGTAGAAAAAGAGGACGACTACACCCTGTTCATCGTGCGGATTCCCCTCTATGCGCCCCAGGAGGCGGTCAGCTACTTCACCTGCGCCCTGGGAATCATCCTTTTTGAGGAGCGGATCATCACGATTTGCTGGACCGACTGCGAGATGCTCCGGGACTTCGCGTCCCTCCGGTTCAAGAGCCCCCTGTTGAACGATTTTCCGGCCTTTGTCATCCGCATCCTCAGCCGCGCGGACATCACCTTTTTGCGCTACCTCAAGGAAATCAACCGCCTCTCCACGTCGATTCAGGAGGAATTGCAGCGGGCCGTGCAGAACAACGAACTCATCAAGATGCTCAACCTGGAAAAGTCCCTGGTCTTCTTCACCACATCCCTCAAGAGCAACCAGCTGCTCCTGGAAAAACTCACCAGGACCCGATTCCTCAACTTTGACGCGGACGACCGGGACTGGCTCGAGGACGTGGAGATCGACAACCGGCAGGCCATCGAGATGGCGGACACCTACTCGGACATCATGTCCGGCATGATGGACGCCTTCGCATCGGTCATTTCCAACAACCTGAACATCGTAATGAAGAAACTCACGATTATTTCCCTGGTGCTGATGATGCCCACCTTCATCGTCAGTTTTTTCGGCATGAACGTGCCCCTGCCCCTGATGAACTCGGGGTGGTTCGGCATCACCTTGATTTCGGTCCTCTGCCTGGGGTCCATCTTTGCGGCGAACTTTTTCCTGAACCGGGAGGAACGGAAGCTCAACCGCCTTGACCGGGGAGTACGGCGGCAGAAGCTTGACGGCCGAAGTCAAAAAAAGCTGGAAGAGGAGGCGTAGGGCAATGGGATTTTCGGCAAAGCTGTGCGCCAGGGGGGTCATCGCCCTGGCTCTGGGAGCGGCGCTTTTTGCATCGGGCGCCCTCGACGCCCAGGAATCCGCCCCCGGGGAGGACTCTTCGGGAAGCTATCTCTTTTTGCATACCGACTTTATCCCCCTGGCCCAGGATGGCGAGACCTTCATCATCGGGGAACACGCCCAGGCATACACGGCCCTGCGCGCTCCGGCCCCGTTTTTTATGAACCGCTACGAAACCTCCTACCGCCTGTGGTGGGACGTGCGTGTCAGGGCTGAGGCCCTGGGGTATGTGTTCCAGAATCCCGGCCAGGAAGGCTCCGACGGACGGCGGGGCCGGGACCCCACCAAAAACGAATTCATGCCCGTAACGGAAATTTCCTGGTATGACGCGGCGGTGTGGTGCAACGCCCTGAGCGAACTCACCGGCCGGACCCCCTGCTACGTGTACGGCGGCGCCCCCCTGCGGGATTCCACCGAGGCCCTCCAGGGCGACATGGCCCGGTGCCTCTGGGACGCGGACGGGTACCGGCTCCCCACGGAAACCGAGTGGGAATTTGCAGCCAGACGGACCCCCGGGGGATTCCAGCGGGGGGACCGGGCCTCCGGGTGTGTTGATTCCGGGACCGAACCCTGGGACGTGGCCTGGTACAACACCTCCGGCGCACACATCATCGGCACGGCGGGGGCCGTGTTTGAAACCCCCGAGGTGATTCCCGGCACGGGCAACCCAAACGCCATGGGCCTCTTCGACATGAGCGGCAACGTGCTCGAATACTGCTGGGACTGGTTCGCAGACTACACGGACGAGGAACCCGGAAAACCCAGCGCGGGCCCCCCCACGGGGGAGGCGCGGGTCGCCCGTGGCGGCGGCTGGAGCGAATACACCCCCTTCGTGCTCGCCGGGGACCGCTACTCCTACGACCCCAACGAGTCCTACAATTACCTGGGGTTCAGGATTGTCACGTCAAAGCCCTAATACACGTCGAGGCTGAAGGTGACCTGTTTTTCCCTGTTGTTGATGTCCCTGATGACCACGTTCACGGTGTTCCTGCCCCTGGAAAGATTCACCTCAGCCAGGAGCCGGCGCCCCTCCGAGGGATAGAACTCGGAAGCCCCGTAGTACCGGTTCCCCCGGATGGCGAGGGTGTTGTTCCGCACGTTCAGGGTGTCGCTCACGATGGTTTCCACGTGGACGCCGTTCACCGTAAGGGTGGTGATATAGGGGTTCCCGGCCTGGCCGGAGAGGTAGAACCGGTACTGACCCGCGGCGAGTCTCCGGGTTGACTGCAAGGGGAAGGACTCCTCCTGTTTGTTCACCGCAAGAACCGGGGGCAGTTCCAGGGGCAGTTCCGCCTGGAACCTGGGGAGCAGGGTGCGGGGGTTTATGGCCGTCCGCTGCCTGATGTCCGCCGTCTGAAACTCCAGACCCGAGCCTCCTTCGCTCCACCCGGAGGCCCCGGAAAACCCCAGGGGCATCAGGGGGTCCACGTACACCGTGTCCGGATAGACGGAGATCGTCGCCAGATTGCCGTAGGTCGAGATGAACCCGTCGCTGTGGTTCACCACCACCGCGTTCCCCAGGGCGGAATAAAACCGGGGGGAATCCGAATCCGGGGCCCGAATCACCGCGACGATTGCCCCCTTGCCCGCGGCGGTCACCAGGGCGGGGGCGGAAAACACCAGGGACGGGGACATCAGCCCGCCGCGCATCCCGGCGAAGGGAGCCGCGAATGCCTCGGGCCGGACATCCTGTTCCGGCCAGTCGAAGGCGGCGGCAAGGGTTCCGGCCAGGAGCAGCGCCCCCAGAAGGACGGCGCTACCGCCGGGACACGTTGATCTTAGCGATTGTTGAATTTTTTCCCACATACAAAGCCCCCGGGGATGTCCTGATGAAGGCCGAATCCGCCTCAAACGAAAATGACCCCACCACTTTTGACATCTTTTCCAAAATCCATACGGTATATGTTATGCCGCTTTTTGACAAACCAAAGGCGAAGGGACCGCCGGGCACCTCCTGCACGTCGATCACCGCGCCGTCCACGGGAATTTCCGTGGTGGTCCCCCGGAGGCAGTCGTACACGCACAGGGCCCCCAGGGGATTGTAATACACGCAGGTTCCCCCGGCGTTGAATTTGACCAGGACCTGCTCGTTGGTTTCCCGTTCCAGATACCGGTGGGAGACGACCTTGTTCACTTCACCCTCAACCCTGGTAAGGATGAACCGCTGGCCCTGGATGCCCGACACGCTGGCCACCATCCGGGCGTCCGGGGAGAGGGCCGCCCCAAGAATCACCGGGAAGCCGCTGCCTCCGGGTTCGACCTCGTGGACCGCGCCCTCCGGGGAAAACAGGCGGATAATCCCGTCCGCATAGCCCGCGACGGCCCCGTTGGGGGTGGATTCAAAGGACGTGATGGGCGCGTACCCCTCGTTTGTCCACAGAATCTGCCCCGTTCCGGAAATCCGGGACACGGCGGCCCCCCCTGGGGAAAACAGGAAGGCCCGGTCCTCGTCAAAAAAAGGGAACCCGCTCCCCCCGATGACCCCGGCTTCCCTGCCGTCGCTGGTGTAGAACACCGTGCGGGAGGCGTCGGGCAAAAAGGCCGCCCAGTAGCTGGACGAAATCGATGCGGCAAAGGGGAAGGTGACTCTGGAAACAATCGCGCCCTCCGGGGTGAAGTACCCCAGGGTGTGTCCCAGCTTGTAGGGGAGCAGCTCCTTCCCGGCGGCGGGCTGCACCTCCGCTTCGGCGATGTCAATTGTCCAGGCGGGCTCAAGGTGAAGGGCCTCGGAGAGCGGCCGCGCCGCAAAAACAACATATAACAGAAAAAAAAGAAACCCCGAAGCGATGAGTATGGCTTTTCGTTTGTTGAATTTCATCGGGGACATGATAGAGGGAAGCAGGCGGATGGTCAAGGACGCGGTCCATGACGCCGCGGGCTATGGTTTGGGGCGGACGAAACTGAAGCAGTAGAATATCACCGCGGACCAGATAAGCCCATAGGCGATGAAGTTGTGAACAGGGAAGGGTTCCCGGAAGATGAAGTATCCCGTGAAGAACGTGAAGGTGGGGCTCAAAAACTGGATAAATCCCATGGTCGACA
>JAISTZ010000024.1 GCA_031272345.1 Spirochaetaceae bacterium
CGCGGCGGAGACGAGCGCGTCCCTCGTGTTGGGGATGCTGGACGAAATTGCGGCCTATCAAAGTAGCACTGAAAAAGTCTCGATGACTTTTTCAGTGCTTCCCTAGTCTTAATCCGCAAAATCCGCTATACTTCCCTTATGAGCGCAGATTATACGGCAAACAACATTCAGATTCTCAAGGGCCTGGAGGCGGTGCGGAAGCGGCCGGGCATGTACATAGGCTCCACGGGGCCCGAGGGGCTCCATCACCTGGTCTACGAGGTGGTGGACAACAGCATCGACGAGGCCATGGCGGGATTTTGCGACAGGATCATCGTCACCCTGGAAAAGAACGACGTGGTGCGGGTGGAGGACAACGGCCGGGGCATCCCCGTGGACATCCACCCCCAGGAGGGCATCAGCGCCCTGGAGCTCGTGCTTACCCGGCTCCATGCGGGGGGCAAGTTCGACAAGGGCTCCTACACGGTGTCCGGCGGGCTCCACGGCGTCGGCGTGTCCTGCGTGAACGCCCTGTCCTCCTGGCTCGAGGCGATTGTCGAAATTGACGGCAAAAAATACTTCCAGCGCTACCAGCGGGGCAAGGCGGATGCCCCCGTGAAGGAAGTCGAAGCGGACTTCGGGGGCAGCCTTCACAGCGCCGCCTACGGGGACTCCTGGAAGACCGGCACGACGATCCGCTGGCAGGCGGATCCTGTCATTTTCCAGGAGACCACCACCTGCAACTACGACGCCCTGGCAACGCGCCTGCGGGAGCTGGCCTTCCTCAACAAGGGGATCACCATCGTCTTCCGGGACGACCGGCTTTCAAAGCCCAAGGAGACGGTGTTCAGGTTTGAAGGGGGCATCAAGCAGTTCGTGTCCTACCTGAACGAGAACAAGCCCTGTGTGCCCGCGGAGCCCCTCTTCATCACCGGCGAGCGGAACGATGTGATCTCCGAAGTCGCCCTGCAATACAACGACGGCTACCTCGAAAACATCCTTTCCTTTGTGAACGACATCAAGACCAAGGAAGGGGGCGCCCACCTGGACGGGTTCAAGTCCGCCCTCACCCGCACGATGAATGACTTTTTAAAGAACTACCCCAAGCTGCAAAAAAAGCTGGACAAAGAGGAAAAGCTCACCGGGGACGACGTGCGCGCCGGGCTCACCGCGGTGCTTTCAATCAAGGTTCCGGAGCCCCAGTTCGAGGGGCAGACCAAGACAAAACTCGGCAACACGGAGGTGCGGGGCATCATCGACGGCCTGGTGTCCGAGCAGTTGACGCTCTATTTTGAGCAGAACCCCAGGACCACGGAAAAGATTCTGGAGAAATGCGTCACCGAAGCTTCCGCGCGGATTGCGGCCCGCAAGGCCAAGGAGGCCACCAGGCGGAAGAGCGGGCTCGACAGCTTCGGTCTTCCCGGAAAGCTCTCGGACTGTTCGGCAAAGGACCCCGCCGTCTGCGAGGTCTACATCGTGGAGGGTGACTCCGCGGGCGGGTCCGCAAAGAAGGGCCGGGACAGCAAGACCCAGGCGATTCTGCCCCTCTGGGGCAAGATGCTCAATGTTGAAAAAACCCGCATCGACAAGGTGATCGGAAACGAAAAGCTCCAGCCCATCATCGCAACCCTGGGCACGGGTATCGGCAAGGAATTCGACATCAGCAAAATCCGCTACCACAAGGTGATCATCATGGCCGATGCGGACGTTGACGGCTCCCACATCCGCACGCTGCTCCTCACGTTTTTCTTCCGCTACATGCCCGCCCTCATCGAGGAGGGGTACGTGTACCTGGCCATGCCGCCCCTCTACAAGGTGTCCTTCAACAAGAAGGAATGGTACGTGTATAACGACTCGGAGCTCGACGCGGTGATAAAGGAAATCGGGCGGGAGCCGGACCGGGTCGCCGTGCAGCGCTACAAGGGTCTGGGCGAGATGGACGGCAATCAGCTCTGGGACACAACCATGGATCCCGCCCGCCGCAAGATGATGCGCGTCACCCTGCCCGACGCAGTGGAGGCGGACAAGATCTTCGGCATCCTCATGGGCGAGGAGGTGGAACCCCGGCGCAAATTCATCGAGGATAACGCCGTGTACGCAAATCTGGACGTGTAGGGAAGGGTGATGGATTACAATTTCTCGGTCGTGCCGCTCCTATTCACCAAAAAATTCGCCCTGGCGCGGAAAATGTTCCGGGGTTTCCGCCGTCTGTGGCTGGCGCGGTATCTTCCCAAACACGACTACGGCTTCAACCATCTACAGCGCCTGGGCCTGGTGTATTTCAAGCTCACGCCCCTGTGCAACCTGCACTGCGTTATGTGCGGGCAGCGGGGCGTAAAGGGTATGCTCATGGGCAAGTTCGCCGCGGACGAAGCCAGGACGATTCTCTCCTTCGAGGACTACAAGCCCGTGGTGGACGAACTTGCCCGGTACAGAATCATCACCTACCTGTGGGGGGGCGAGCCGTTTTTATACCCCGACTTGATGCCCCTGGCAAAATACATGGTGGAGAAGGGACTGTATGTTTCGGTGAACACCAACGGCACCATGCTGGAGCACTACGCCGAACAGATTGTCCGCGACAAGTGGAGCACCATATTCGTGTCCCTGGACGCTTTCCGCGACGTGAACGATTCCATCCGGGGCAAGGGTTCCTACGACCACGTCATCCGCGGGTTTGAGGCCCTCAACCGCGAAAAACGCAGGCGCAATTCCACCTATCCGATCCTGGGGGTGGTGACAACCGTCACCAACCAGAATTACCTGTACCTGGAACGCCTTGCCGAGGCGATGCGGGAATATGACATCGAAGTCCATCTGTTTAACCTGGGGACATACACCAACGACGCGATTGTCGCGCGGCAGCGGCAATTCATGCTGGAAAAACTTGACACCAACATCGAATGTCTGGAGGGATACAACACGGGCTTTAACACAGGGATTGACGCGCAAAAGCTCTACAACATTTTGCAGGACATCCACCGCAAGGATTGGGGCCACCCGATGATAACCGTGCCCGCCCTGAACCCGGAAAAAATCCGCGTGTATTACGATGAGCTGGAAGTTCCGGTGCGCAATCACTGCGTTGTGCCCTGGTGCCAGGCCGACATCAACTACAATGGGGACGTGCATTTTTGCGCCGACTACCCGGATTACATCCTGGGCAACATCAAGAACCAAACCTTTGGGGAAATTTTCAACGGTGAACGGGCGAACCGCTTTCGCAAAACCATCAACGCCTGCGAGGGCGGCATGTTTCCCGGGTGCCTCCGGTGCTATCAGAACATGCTCTTCGGCAACAAAATACGGGGATTCTAAACCCACCCGGCCTCTGGAAAAATATCTGATTCGGTGATGGAGCCGATTCTGGCGCAGGCAAGGGTGACGTAGTCCCGCTCTTTCTCAATCCCGATATACCGGCGGTTCAATTTTTTTGCCACCGCCCCGGTTGTGCCGGTCCCAAAAAACGGATCCAGGATAATGTCGCCCTGCCGGGAGGACGAAAGAATCACCCGCTTGAGCAGCTCCTCGGGCTTTTGTGTGGAATGGGCCCTTTTGCCGTCGTTCCCTTTGAGCCGCTCCTCCCCGGTGCAGAGCTTAATCCGCCACACGGAGGTCATCTGTTTGCCCCCGTTATACCGCTTCATCACTTCGTAATTGAAGGTGTACTTCTTGCAGTCCGCGCTTTTTGCGCACCACAGGAGAGTCTCCGTGGCGTTGGTAAAACGGGTCCCCATAAAATTGGGCATGGGATTCGCCTTGTGCCAGGTGACGTCATTGAGAATCCAAAAACCCAGGTTGAGCATGATGTTCCCCACGCGGAAAATATTGTGGTAGCTTCCGATGACCCAGATGGTGCCCGTGGGTTTTAGCACACGGCGGCACTCCCTGAGCCAGGAGACGCAAAAGGAATCGTATTCCATGAAGGAGGAAAATTTGTCCCACCCATCGTCCACCCCGGCTACCCTGGTGTTGTTCGGCCTGTAGAGGGGGTTTTTCAACTGCATGTTGTAGGGCGGATCCGCGAAAATCACATCGACGGACTCATCGGGAAGCTTCGGCAGCTCCCCAAGGCAGTCCCCCTGTATGATACGGTCAGTTTCCATGGGTTCCACACTAGATTTTTGCGCGTAAAATTTCAAGGACACTCCGGCGTCCGCCCACGCCCCCTTGTGTTTTCCGCCGGTTCTGGTATACTGTCCCCATGATTCGGCGCGTGTGTCCTTTTGCCCTGACCCTGTTCCTCCTGTTTTCCTGTAAAACCCCCCCCTCCCCCCTGGAGGCGCCGCCCTTCGCCCTGATGGACGAGGGGACCGAGTTCTTCCTCCTCCTCCCCATGGAGGGACACCGGGAACCGGCGGACGCCTTCTTCCAAAAACGGGTCCCGGGGCTTTCTCCCCAGGACCGGGGGGTGATTCTCTCCCGGATAGACACGGTGTACGGCGGGTTAAAAGAAAAAAAATTCCAGGCGGTCGTCACGGGGTCTTTCCCGGAGCTCCTCCTGCGGGGCGGCCTCTCCGCAAAGAACGGCTGGGCCAGGATCACCTCGTCATCCCTGGGCCGGAGGGTCACCTATTACCGCCACGCCGGGGGGAACGTCGAAGTCTACACGGGGTATCCGGGCATGATTTTTCTGGCCGAGGACGTCCTCCCCATGATCGACCGGGCCGGCGGCGGCGGTGACGACTTCCTTTCCCAGGGGGGCCTTCCCCAGTGGGTCCTCCAGGGCGGCGCGCCCGATGGGGAGATACGCTTTTATTCGGCCCATTTTTCCGCCCTCATCCAGGGGCTCACGGGAATCCCCCTGCCCAGGGAGGGGGCCGTTGCCGCCGCATCCGGGGAGGGGATCCTCACGGGCCGTGACGGGGGGGAGCCCTATTCCCTCACCCTCATGGTGGACGTCAAGGACAAGCGGGCGGTGATTCCGGCGAAGCTGCTTTTTTCCCTGGCGGGCTTTTTCAGCGGCGCGCAGGTTTCCAGCGGGGATGACACGGTGATCACCATAAGCGGCATAGCAATCAAGGCGGATGCCCTCGCGGGTTTTTTATAAAAAAAGGAGGAGAACCATGGAATCGAAGGTGATTCTGAACGCGGTTGATTTGGACGGCTACCTTACCGAAGGGGACCAGGCCTATCTTGCCCAAATGGACGGCCTGTTCAACGAGGCCCTCAGGTGCTTCAAGGCGATCGAGGGCGGGGGATTCGCCTCGGCCCTGGCAGCCCAGGAAAAGCGCATCATCTCGCTCTACAACGAGATGGGTCATCTTATGCAGACAATCTGCAAGGACGTTCCCGGCCTCAAGGTGTTCTCCTTCGAGACGGAGGAAGAAAGCCACGCCGAAGCCTCCAGGGTGATCGCCAAGCTGCGGGACATCCGCACGGACAACCACGAGTTCATCTACTACAGCCAGCGGGCCTACGAAATGCTCTTCAAACTCGCCTTCACGGGCAACCACTCGGACAGCAAAAACTATCTGGTGGTAAAGACTCCGGTCACCTCACCGGTGCAGAACTATTCGGTCCACAAGATCCCCGACATCGACCACAGAATCGAAAACACGGTCATGTGCGTGATGCTCCGGGGGGCCCTCCTTCCGTCCATGATCATGTCCAAGGAAATCGAGGAGTATTCCTCCCACGGCTATGTCACGCCCTTTGCGCTCTTCAAGATAAAGCGCGACGAGACCCGCTCGGAGTCGGACATGCAGTACGTGCTGGACTTGCAGAATTCCTTCTTCAACCCCGCGGACCTGCACGACCGGGATCTGATCTTCGCGGACCCCATGAACGCCACCGGGGGCTCCCTGGTCACGGTGGTGTCCTATTTGCAGAGCCGGGGGGTGACTCCCCGGTCGATCAAGTTCTTCAATGTGATTACCGCCCTCAAGGGGGGACTGCGGGTGGTCCGCGCCCTGGACAACTGCACCTGCTACACCCTGTGGATGGACCCGGCCCTCAACTCCAGGGCCTACATCATGCCCGGCCTGGGCGACGCCGGGGACAGGCTGAACGGCAGGGACAGCGAGGACACCCCCCGGAACATCATCCAGTTGATCGCCGATTACGGGTCGAACATCGCGGACCTCTACCGCTCCCAGCTCAGGAAGATCGAACAGACCGTCCTGGGGAAGGTGTAGATGAAACGCCCGCTCTGGTTCATCCCCGCCCTGTGTCTGCTTTCCGCCTGCGCCACGGGCATACTCCCCGGGGAGAACGGCAAGATTTTGCAGAACCTTGGGGGGGAATATTTTGCCATCGCGACGGCCTACGCCGATTTGGGCAAGTACGACCAGGCCCTCACCTATTTCACCTATGCCATGCGGGACAAAAATTACTACACCGCGGGCTTTTACGAATCCGCCCGGATGAACGTGTTCCTCTCCCGGTGGGACCAGGCCCGGTCCATGTACGAGACCCTCCTGGCGAAGGACCCCCACAACAAGGACCTCCGCTCGTCCCTGGCGTACATCGAGGGCATGTCCGGCAACCTGCCCGGGGCGGAGTCCCTGTACGGGGCCCTCCTCGGGGATTTTCCCTGGGAAGAGTCCTTCCACGAAAACTATATCCGCGTGTTGGCTGCTCAGGAAAAAAAAGAGGAAGCCCTGGCCGCGTTTGCCGCATACACGGAACAGTTCCCCGCCGGGGCCTCCCTCAAGGCCCTTACGGAGCTGACCGGCCCATTCAAGGAAAAAACCGAAGAGAGCGCGGAGGGCGCTCCGGCTGAGGGCGCCCCCGAAGGTTCCCCGGACGCGCCGGACGCCCCTGCTGGGGAAGATCCGGTGGATATTCCCCCGGCGGGGGACGAATAGGCATTTCAGGGGCGCTGCCCCCGCCGTTCCAACACAGGGCGCAGGAAACGACGGCCCCTCCCGCCTCGTGCG
>JAISTZ010000137.1 GCA_031272345.1 Spirochaetaceae bacterium
CCGCGGGCGCCCGGTAGAAGGGACTCGAATCAAGGTAGGAGTAGAGGAGGGCGGCCTTTGCTTCGTTCCGCTTCTTCATCCCCAGGGCCCCGCCGTTCCTTTTGACCCACTTGAGGACCTTGCCTATCATGTAAATCGTGTAGCACGGGGGGGTGTTGTACATGGATTCGTTTTCCGAATAGGTCCTGTACCGCAGCATGACCGGAGTCGATGCGGCGGGGGTCCGCTCCAGGAGGTCCCGGCGGATGAGCACGACGGCCGCCCCCGCGGGGCCGAGGTTCTTCTGGGCCCCCGCGTATATCAGGCCGAATTTGTGCACGTCCAGGGGCTCCGAGAGGATGCAGCTCGAAGCGTCCGCAACCAGGGGGACGGCTCCGCAGCCGGGCAGCCCCTCACGCCAGGCCGTGCCCAGAATCGTGTTGTTCAGGGTGATGTGGAGGTAATCCCAATCCCCTTCCAGGGGCGGGACCTGTGGGATGCGGGTATAGTTTGTGTCCTTTGAGGAGGCTGCCACCGTGACCGAGGTGTAGCGCCCGGCCTCCTGGGCCGCCTTGTCCGCCCAGACTCCCGTGTCGACGTAGGCCGCCTTGCCGCAGACGGTCAGGTTCAGGGGGACACAGGCGAATTGCAGGCTGGCCCCGCCCTGCATAAAGAGGACCGCGTAGTCCTCCCCCACCGCAAGGAGCTCCCGCAGGAGGGCCTCGGTCTCATGGATTATGGCCCCGTAGTCCTTTGACCGGTGGCTCATTTCCATGACCGACTGGCCGGAATTTCCGTATTCCAACAGCTCCGCCGCGGCTTCGGCGAGAGCTTCCTCCGGCAGGCAGGAGGGCCCCGCCGAAAAATTGTACACTCTGCTCATCGTTTTTCCTCACTTGGAGCGGGAACCAACCCCGCGTAATTGTGGGGAAAATTTTATCGAAAAGGGCTCTTCCGGTCAAGGGCTTTTCAGCGTTTCCCTAAGGAAGCGGTTCCCCTTGACACTCCCCGGCGGACACGCTATGGTGTCCTTCGGCTCTGCAACTCCAGCATGTTTCGGCTGCGGAGGGCGCGGGCCCTCAAGGTTCTCACCCAAACCGGCGCGGCAGACAGAAAAAGCTGTGTCCGGCGCTGTTTTTTTATTATGAAAGGAATAATACTTGCGGGAGGGGCCGGAACCAGGCTCTATCCCATCACGAAGGCTGTTTCCAAGCAAATTCTTCCCCTCTACGACAAACCCATGATCTACTACCCCCTCTCGGTGCTGATGCTGGCGGAAATACGGGAGGTCCTCATAATTTCCACCCCAAGGGATCTTCCCCTGTTCAAGGACCTCCTCGGAAGCGGCGAAAAACTCGGCATGGCCTTCGACTACCTTGTCCAGGACAGTCCCCGGGGGCTCGCGGACGCCTTCATCCTGGGGGAAGCCTTCCTGGGGTGCGACTCCGCCGGTCTGGTGCTTGGGGACAATGTGTTTTACGGCACGGGCTTTTCGGGGCTCGTCAAGGGGGCGGCAAAGCGGGTTGCGGAGCGGGGCGGGGCCTGTGTTTTCGGCTACTACGTAAAAGACCCCAGGTCCTACGGGGTCGTCGAGTTTTCCCCCGAGGGCCGGGCGGTTTCAATAGAAGAAAAGCCGGCGCGTCCAAAGTCCCACTATGCCGTAACCGGACTTTATTTTTACGACAACGACGTAATCGACATCGCAAAGAGTCTGAAACCTTCACTCCGGGGTGAATTGGAAATCACCGCGGTCAACAACGCATACCTGGGGCAGGGCAGGCTCACCGTGGAAACCCTGGGGCGCGGCATGGCCTGGCTCGACACGGGCACCTATGACGGGCTTCTGGAAGCGACGAATTTCATCGCAACCGTGCAGAAACGCCAGGGGCTTTCGGTGTCCTGCATAGAAGAAATCGCCTACAGGAATCACTGGATTTCCCGTGGTGACCTGCTCAAAACCGCATCGGAATATAAAACCGAATACGGTGAATACCTTCGTTTTGTGGCGGAAGGCGCCTGATGTTTACCTTTGCCGAATGTGGAATTCCCGGCCTCATGGAGATTACCCCCAAAGTATTCGGGGACAACCGGGGATATTTTTTCGAGAGCTATTCCGAGCGGGACTTTGCCGCGGCGGGTCTTGGCGCGCCCTTTGTGCAGGACAACCAGTCCTTTTCCAGAAAGGGTGTTTTGCGGGGGCTCCATTTCCAAAAAAAATATCCCCAGGGCAAGCTGGTCAGGGTGATTTCCGGCGAGGTCTTTGATGTGGCCGTTGACATCCGCCCGTCCTCACCCACATACGGCGCTTGGAACGCCCTGATTCTTTCTGAGAAAAAACAGAATCAATTTTGGATTCCCCCGGGATTTGCCCACGGCTATCTGGTCTTGAGTGACACAGCCCTTTTTGTGTACAAGTGCACGGAATTGTATCACCCTGAAGATGAGGGCGGAGTGATTTGGAACGACCCCGATATTGGAATTGAATGGCCCGCCGCCGATTATATACTTTCAGAAAAAGACAAGGCCCTGCCGCCGTTCTCGTCTTTGAATGGAGGAGTCTCAAGGTGATTTGGCTCATCGGCTGCGGAGGGATGTTGGGCAGGGAGCTCGCGGGGGTGTTCAAAAACTCCGGGACAGCTTTTTGCGGCACCGACCGGGAAGTTGACATCACCAACCCCGGGGCGCTCGGTGCTTTTGCAGAAAAACTGTGCGCAAAGACACAGGTTGCTTGGGTGGTCAACTGCGCGGCCTATACCGCCGTAGACAAAGCGGAAGACGACCCGGAAACCTGTAGGCGGCTCAACGTGGATGGGCCGGGAAATATCGCCGCCCTGTGCGCGGAAGTCGGCGCCGGGTTCGTTCACATATCGACGGACTATGTGTTTGACGGCAAAGGGGCAATCCCCTACACGGAAGAAGACCCCCCATATCCGACAGGTGTATATGGAATAACAAAACGGGACGGTGAAACGGCGGCCCTGCACAACAACAGCCGTTCATACGTCATCCGTTCCGCATGGCTCTATGGTCAATATGGAAAAAACTTTGTGACAACCATGCTGTCCCTGATGAACACCAGGGACAGCATCAAGGTCGTGAACGACCAGCAGGGAAGCCCCACCTGGGCCAGGGATCTTGCTGGAGTCATCAGGGCCGTCACGGAATCCCGCGAAGACACGTGCCCCTTCGGGATCTATCACTACACGGACGCCGGTGTAATCACCTGGTACGACTTTGCCCGCGAAATATACCGGCAAGGCAGGGCATTGGGCCTGGTCAAAAAGGATTGCCTGGTCGAACCGTGCACGAGCGCTGAGTATCCGTCAAAGGCAAAGCGTCCGGCCTACTCGGTTCTGGATAAGGGAAAAATTACAAAGACCCTCGGCATAACCGTCCCCCGGTGGGACGAGAGCCTTCGGGAATATCTGGGGACAATCGCGCCATGAGGCTTTTAAAAAATATCCTGGTTACAGGCGGCTCCGGATTTATCGGGACAAATTTTATCCGCCTGTTGCTCGAACAAACGCCGGATTTTACGGGCCGGATAATCAACCTGGACGCCCTCACCTATGCGGGAAATCCAAAAAATCTTTTCTCCGTTGAAGAACGGTTTGGAATTTCCGCCGGGCAAAGCGGGGAGGGGAAGGGGCGTTATCTTTTTGTCCGCGCAGACATCTGCGATAAATCCCGGGTGCATGATATTTTTGCGGAATACGGCATAGACACGGTCGTGCATTTTGCAGCGGAAAGCCACGTGGACCGTTCGATTCTCGGGCCGGGAGAATTCATCAGGACGAATATCGAGGGAACCTTCAACCTGCTCGAAGCGGCAAGGAGTCATTGGATAGAGGCCGGAACGTGCAGGGAGGGGGTTCTCTTCCATCACATAAGCACCGATGAGGTGTACGGTTCCCTGGGGGACACGGGGCTGTTTACAGAAACCACGGTATATGACCCCCATTCTCCCTATTCGGCGAGCAAGGCCGGGAGCGACCACCTCGTGACGGCCTATCACCACACCTACGGTCTGCCCGTAACGCTTTCAAACTGTTCAAACAACTACGGCCCCTACCAGTTTCCAGAAAAATTCATCCCCCTCATGATACTCAATATGCTAGAGGGCAAAGCACTCCCCGTATATGGGGACGGAAAAAATATCCGTGACTGGCTTTATGTGGAAGACCATGTACGTGCCGTTTGGCTCATCATGAACAAGGGCCGGGCCGGACAAAAATACAACATCGGCGGCGGAAATGAATGGGAGAACATCCGGCTCCTTTCCGCATTGATTGACATAGTCGCCGATAAAGCTAAACTCAATAAAGAGAAAATCAAGCGGACAATCACCTTTGTAAAAGACAGACCCGGCCACGACAGG
>JAISTZ010000098.1 GCA_031272345.1 Spirochaetaceae bacterium
TTGATGGCTTGGGTGTAGTCCGCAATGGCTTTATCGTACTCGCCGTTGTTGTCGTGGGCAATGCCACGGTTGTTATGGACGGCGGCATACTCTGGGTAAATCTTGATGGCTTGGGTATAGTCTGCGATTGCCTTGTCGTAGTCTCCTTTGTCGTGGTAGGCAACGCCACGGTTGTAATAGGCAATAACATTGTCCGGGTCAAGCCTGATGGTCTGGGTATAGTCCGCGATTGCCTTGTCGTAGTCACCGTTGTAGAAGTAGGCAATGCCACGGTCAAAGTAGGCTTCGGCGGTCATCGCATCTACGGTGCTGGCGCACGAGACGAGCATGAACACAAAACCCGCGATCAACGCGAACGCCACATTGCTATAAAAAATTGTATACTTTTTCATACATATCCCCTGTCATTTTCTCCGCTTCGTACCCTTTTCCTGCCGGGTTGCGTGTTCTTCCGGCAAGGGTTTTCCCGCGTCCTGCCTGGTTTTGAGCCGCGCAACCAGACCGAGGGCCTTTGACTGGTTTTCCCTGGTCAACTGTGGAAACACCCCACGCAGATGTTCAATTCCGCCGTCCATCCTCACTCCTTTTTCTCATTTTAGAGCAATATACACTCATTATTGAGTATTGTCAACTAGCCGCTCTTATTTTTTCATTTTTTGCTTGTTAGATGAGCGTATTTTTGCTATGGTGAAATGTCCATGACGATCAATGAACGGATAAAGGAACTGAGACACGCCCTGGGGCTTTCACAGCGGAAATTTGCCGACGCGGCCTATCTTTCCAATGGGTATGTAGCGGAAATCGAATTGGGCCATCTGGCGGTCAACCCCAGGTTCATTCACCTTGTGTCCACCACCTTCGGGGTCAACAAAAAATGGCTCCAGACCGGGGAGGGGGAAATCTTTTTTTCAACGGCGGAACAAAACCTGGAGCGCATCACCGCGCTCTTCAAAGAACTCAAACCCGAATTTCAAACCTACGCCCTCAAACAGCTCGATTTGCTCCTGGAACTCCAAAACGGAGCACAATGAAGCCACTGCCCCCCTCCCACGCCCCAACACCTGTCCGTGCTGCCGGTGTGGTCAATGGACTCCTCCCCCTTCCGCCCGGAACCGCCAGACCCGGTAGGGCTGCCTGCCCCGGGCAAAGTCCTCGCTCGTCATGGAGGGGGTGATTTCCCGAATGTGCACCCCCAGGCCCCTTGTGGTGCGGCCTTGCACAGCCCCGGGGTCGAAGCGGAACTTTTTGGCGTGGACGGAAAAGTAGAGGACCCCGCCCTCCCCAAGGCAGTCCAGACAGGCGTTCACGAGCCGGGGCCAGTCCCGCCGGAGGTCCAGGACGCCGGGGGACATCTTGGAGTTTGAAAAAACCGGCGGGTCCAGGATGATGAGGTCCCAGACGCGGTTCTGGAGCGCCGACCGGGAGAGGAAGGCGGAAACGTCCTCCCGGTGCAAACCCTCCGGGGAGAGCCCGTTCAGGATGAAGTTCCGCCGCCCGGTTTCCAGGTAGGTGTTGGAAAGGTCCACCGAGTCCACCCGCCGGGCCCCGCCCAGGGCCGCGAACACCGAGAAGGCGCAGGTGTAGGAAAAAAGATTCAACACCTCCTTCCCCATGCTTTCGGAGCGCACCAGGGCGCGCAATTTCCGCTGTTCCAGGAAGAACCCCGTGTCCACGTAGGCCCCCAGGGCCACCCGGAAGGCGGCGCCCCCCTCCCGGATAATCCCCGCGGCCTGGGCCGCGCCCGTGGGCTCGTACTGGGCCGCCCCCCGCTGGCGCTTCCGCATCCCCCAGAGGATCCGCTCCGGGGGGATTCCCAGGCACAGGGAAGCCGTATCTTTCATGGCGGCGAGCCAGCGCTCCTCCTCGTCCTCAGGCTTGCCGTAGGGCCGCTCAAACAGGGACATGAGGACCCAGTCCTCCTTCCGCCCCCGGCCGTCTTCGATACGGTAGATGTCCAGGGCAAGGGGGATTTCCGGGATGTCCCGGTCGAAGACCCGGAAGCACTCCACCCCGTTCCGCCGGGCCCATTTTTTCAGGTGTTTGAATTTTTTGCGCACCCTGTTCCCGAAAATTTCCCGCTGGTAGTCCTGTTTGACCGAGGGGTCCGCGGCGTCCATGGGCTAGGTTTTTGCCCCCCCCACGAGGACGGCGCTCAGCAGGATGAAGAAAACCACCGGGGCCCACGCGCCGGGGAGGGGGGCCAGCGCGCCGAATTTTGCCAGCAGCATGGTGACCATCTGAGTCACGTAGAAGAGCACCGCCGCGGTGATGCTGAACACCAGACTCGACACGAGCACGTTCTTCCGGGTGCGCCCCGACAGGCCGATGGACAGGAACACCACGATGAACACGATAAGGGGGAATGAATACTTCTTGTAATACACCGACCGGGCCTCCGCGGTGGGGAGCCCCGTGCGCTGGAGGTGGTCGATGTACTGCCTGGCCTGGGCCGCGGTCACCTCCTCCACGGACACGGTGTTGTTCCTGAAGGTCTCGGGCCCCTCGGTGAGGAGGGCGGTTATGGCCGGGTCCGGCCCGGAGGGGACGAGCCGGGGAGCGCCCCCTTCGCTGCGCATCACGTACTGGATGCCGTCGGTCAGGGCCCACTGCTCGCCGGTCCACACGGCCAGGGCTGCGCGGATAATCGCCTTGAGGGTCTTGTCCTCGTTCCTGAGCACCACGAACACATTCGAGAGCCGCCGGGCCGCGTCGTCATAGTAGTCTGCCTTGTACACCGTATTCCCCTGGTCGGAGATCACCACGATCCTGCTGGAATTGAGGGACTTCTCCCGTCCCAGGAGGGCGTTCTGGAGTTCGACCTTCTTGGCGTAATAGGGCACCACCATGTGGTCGTCGAAGAAGAAGACCCCCGCGCTGAGGAAGAGGGAAAATACCAGGAGGGGCAGGGTGAAGGTGAAGAGGGGAATCCCCGAGGCGAAGATCGCCAGGAGCTCGTTCCGGGAATAGAGGACGCTCAGGGTGTAGGATGACGCGAAGAGGATGGAAATCGGGGCGGAGTAAAAAAACGTCTTGGGCATGTAGTAGAGCTCCACCAGGGCGATCTGCGAGGGGGGCACGGATTCCGAGATGTACTGCCAGAGGTTCATCATCAGGTCCACGAGCATCACCACCAGGGCAAAGAACACCAGGGACCCCAGGAACACGGGAAAAAACTGGGCGAGCACGTAGTGTATCAGCATCCGGCGTTTCCTCATTCCGGCCCCCTACTTCCGCCTGAGCCCGGTGTAGCACAGGAGCCCCGCAGCCCCAACCAGGGCGTCCGGCAGCCACATGCTGACCACCCCGTTGAATCCGTTCCGGCTGGCAAAGGTCTGGCCCAGAATCAGCATGGCCCAGTAGAAAACACAGATGATTATCCCCAGGACGAACCCGATGGTCTGCCCGTTGTGGGACCCGAAGATGATCGCCAGGGGCAGGGCCAAAAGGGCAAAAAAGAACGACCCGAAGGGGAGGGAGAATTTCTTGTGGAATTCCATCTCGTAGATATTCAGTTCCAGGGGATTCGTCTCCGGGGACTGACGCATCTCTTCGATTTTTTTGTACAGGTCCACGGAGACGTATTCCCTGGGATTCATCATGGACGCGGAGGGAAAGATCGTGGAATTGAAAATATTCATCCGCACCGCCTGGCTCGTAATCATGTCGTAACTTTCCCGGTCGTCGCTTTTAAAAAGAATGACCACCGCGTCCTCCATGTTGAGCTGCATGAGCACGCTCCTGTCCCTGGCCTGGGTGACGGAAGTTTCCCCCGCCACGATCACCCGCTGGGCGTTGTCCGTGCCCACGTCGAAGAAGATCAGGTCCGAAACCTCCGTGTTGGTGACGTCACCGATCACCAGGGTGGAATCGTTGGTGCGCTTTATGGAATGGGACTCCAGCTCCACCCCAGGGTTTGACAGCAGAATCCTCCGGTAGAGGTTCTGGTAGGCGGTCGTGGCGATGGGGAGGAGGTAGTCGTTCACCCCGAAGGAGGCCAGTGAAATCAGAATCCCCAGAGTCAGCACCGGGGCAAGGAGCAGGGCGTAGGAATGCCCGGAGGCCCGGAAGATGAGCATCTCGTTGTCCGTGACGAGCCGCCCCAGGCAGACCAGGAAGCCCACCAGGGTGGCGAAGGGGGCGGACTGGGCGATGATGAAGGGGAGGGAATAGATTATCAGCACCGCCACGTCCCCCACGGGCACCCGCTTCTTGAGGATGTCCTCGGCCACCAGGAGTATCTGGTTGACGAAGAAGATCAGGAAGAAGAACAGGAAGGCGATGGCGAAGTACATGAGGAGTTCGGTGACAAGGTAGACCAGGAGGACCATGCGCCTGCGCCGCCTGGTCCGGACGGCGGGGGCGCTCATAGGCCGGTGGACCCGAAGCCGCCTTCGGCGCGGCCCGTGGGCGAGAGGGTCTTCCCCAGGGTGAATTCCCCCCGGGCAACGGGGGCGATCACCATCTGGGCGATTCTGTCCCCGTCATTCACCACAAAGGGCGCCTTCCCCAGGTTCACCAGGAGCACCAGGATTTCACCCCGGTAGTCGCTGTCGATGGTGCCCGGGGAGTTCAGGCAGGTGACGCCGTGTTTGGCCGCGAGGCCGCTCCTGGGCCGGATCTGGGCCTCGAAGCCCTCGGGAATTTCCGCCCGGACCCCCGTGGGCACCGGCGCAAAGTCCCCCGCCTGAATCACCAGGGGAGCGGAAACACGGGCGGAAAGGTCCGCCCCGGCCGAACCCGGAGTCTGGTAGGAGGGCAGCTTTGCCCCGGAATCGAGGACGCATTGTAGTACGGGATGTTCCATGGAAAAAATATAGCGGAAAAGAGTGCGCCGCGCAAGACATCCCCCGGGCAACGGCGCACGGCCCCTGCATTTAAATGTGAATTTCCCGCACTTTCTTGCGTGTCCCTTGAATTTCTTCCCCGTCTGCGCTAAAATAAGTGCAAATACACTTTACTGAAGAGGTAAAAAAATGACGAAATTGCGAATTCTCGCGGTCGGGGCGGCGATTGCCGCGCTTTTTGTGTTCACCGGGTGCAGCAAAAAGGGTTCCCCTGCGGCGTCATCCGGCGCACCCAAGGCGGCAATCAAGCAGATCAGGCTCGCCACCGGCGGGAATACGGGCACCTACTACGCCTTCGGGTCGGCGGTGGGGCAGATTCTGGCCGAAAAAACAAAGGTCCCCATCATCATCCAGTCGACCGGCGCGTCCAAGGCGAACATCCAGCTCATTGCCGCCGGGGACGTGGAGATGGCGATCGTCCAGAACGACGTTATGGACTATGCCTATAACGGCACCGACCTGTTCGCCGGAGAGAAAATTCAGGACTTTTCCACCATGGCGGCCATCTACGCCGAGGTGTGCCAGGTTGTGGCGAACCCCTCCGCGGGCATCAAAACAATCGCCGACCTCAAGGGCAAGAACGTGTCCGTGGGGGACGCCGGGAGCGGCACCGAGTTCAATGCCCGGCAAATCCTGGAGGCCTATGGGGTCACCTTTAACGACATCAACAAGCAGAACCTCAGTTTCGGCGCATCCGCCGACGCCCTGCGGGACAACAAGATCGACGCCTTTTTCTGCGTAGCCGGGGCGCCCACCACAGCCATCGTCGACCTGGCTATCGGCAAGGAAATCGTTGTCCTCGAAGTTGACGACGCCCACGCCAGGGCCCTTGCCGCCAAGTATCCCTTCTACACCCAGTACCCCATTGCCGGGGGAAGCTACCGGGGTATGTCCAACCCGGTCAAAACGGTCGCGGTCAAGGCCACGTTCATTGTGAGCAACAAGGTTCCCGAAGATGTGGTCTATTCCCTTACAAAGGAATTGTTTGACAACAAGGCCGCCATCGAAAAGGCCCACGCCAAGGGCGCGGAACTTTCCACCGCCTACGCGGTCGAGGGAATCTCGGTTCCCTTCCATCCGGGCGCGGAAAAATACTTCAAGGAAATCGGCGCTTTAAAGTAGCCGCGGGCGTCCGGCTCGTGATTGCGGACGCGGATTCGGGCCGGGTGTTTTACGAGCGGGCGGTCCGTGAGGGGGACACGTTTTCCATCACCTTCGTCCACTCGGTAAACAACAGCCCGGTGACCGACGTGTTCCGCATCGAAGGGGGAGCCCGTATCCGCCCTGTCCAGGCGCGTTACAGCGCCTTCGGGGCGGGTATGCCGGACGCTCTCGGCGAGGGCTTAACACTGTCCAGGGAGGGCGCCGACATGGTGGTGACGGGCTTCACCCGCACCGAGGGGGAGCTGCGCTACATCGTCGGCACCGTCTCTGACCACGTGTTGTCTATCCAGGGCCGGGAAGTGAGTTTACGGGATATGTGCGGAAAAAATGCCCATATCGTTCTATCAATTAAATAATTTTTCCTGATATAAGGAGCTGCCATGTCAGAAGAAACGACCGCGGCCGAAAAGAGCGCGGATGAGCTGATCGCCCAGTTTGACAAGGAGTCGAACACCCGGCGTTTTTCGGGTGTGCCGAACATCCTGATCCAGACCCTCCTCATCGTTTTTGCGGCCTATGTGTTTTGGGTGACCCTCATCGTGTCCCTCCCCGAGCAGGTGCGCCGGTGTTTGTTCCTCGGAATACTCATCTTTATCGGCTATCTGCTCTATCCCCTCCGGCCTTCGTTCACAAAGCGTGAAAACCACATCGCCTGGTATGATTTTGTCCTGGGAGCCGCGGGGGCGGGATGTTTTTTCTATTTCGCCGTGAACTTTCAGGTCATCGTGAACCTGGCGGTGCGCCTGCGGCCCCAGGACGTGGCCGTCGGGGTTGTGGGCACGATCCTCCTGGTGGAACTGTGCCGCAGGGTCGTGGGCATACCGATTCTGGTGGTGGCATCGGGGTTCATCATCTACGCCTTTGCTTCGGGGTATAATCTCCGGCGCATCGTGCACCAGCTTTTCTACACCACCGACGGCATCATCGGAACGCCCATCGGGGTATGCTCCACGTTCATCGTCATGTTCATCTTCCTGGCGTCGTTCCTGGAAAAATCGGGAATCGCTTCGTTCTTCATCGACCTGGCGAATTCGGTGGCGGGCTTTGCCTCCGGGGGCCCCGCCAAGGTGGCGGTCATCGCGAGCGCCCTCATGGGCATGTACTCGGGCAGTTCCGTGGCCAACACGGTGGGGTCCGGCAGCGTAACGATTCCGGTGATGAAAAAGTCGGGCTACAGGCCGGAATTCGCCGCCGCGGTGGAAGCGTCGGCCTCTACGGGCGGGCAGATCATGCCCCCCATCATGGGGGCCGCAGCCTTCCTCATGTCGGAACTCACGGGGGTGCCCTACTTCACCATCGCGGTGGCGGCGATTTTGCCCGCCGTGCTGTATTTTACGGGCATCTTCCTGGGGGTCCACTTCGAGGCAAAAAAACTGGGCCTCAAGGGTCTCCCGAAGGAATCGATTCCCCATTTCGGGCGGCTCTTCCTGGCAAAGGGCTACCTCTTTCTTCCGGTGGTGGTGCTCACGGTGTTCATGGGCATCGGTTTTACCCCGGCCTATGCGGCCTGTTTCGCCATCCTCACGGCCATTGTGGTCAGCTTTTTCCGTAAGGACACCAGGTTCACCCCCAGGTCCTTCGCCGGCGCGGTGGCGGCCGGTTCAAAAAACACCATCGGAGTCGCCATTGCCTGCGCCATGGCGGGTATCGTCGTGGGCATCGTTTCCCTTACCGGAATCGGGCAGATTCTGATCGGAGCTCTGGTGCAGATCTCAAAGAACAATCTCTTCTTCGCCCTGTTCCTCACGATGCTTTCGTGCATCGTCCTGGGCATGGGGATTCCCACCACGGCGAACTACGTGATCATGGCCACGATCACCGCGCCGATTGTGATGAAGATGGGGGTTCCGATTCTGGCGGCCCACATGTTCGTGTTCTATTTCGGCATCGTGGCGGACATCACGCCCCCGGTCGCCCTGGCGGCCTATGCGGGCGCGGCCATCGCCAAGGCCAACCCCATAAAGGCCGGCATAACCGCGACGAAGCTGGCCCTGGCTGCGTTCATCATCCCCTACATCTTCGTCCTCGACCCGGCGCTCCTTCTGATCGACACGACCCCCCTCCAGATCGTCCGCATCTTCATCACCTCCTGCATCGGCATGGCGTCCATTGCGGCGGGGGTGTCGGGGTACATGTTCAGGAACGTGCCGGTTGTGCTCCGGCTTGTGGCGATCGGGGGCGGTCTTGCGCTGATTGACCCGGGGCTTTATACGGACCTGGCGGGCCTCGCGCTCATCGCGCTGGTGGTTGTGAGCCAGTTCATCAAGCCCAGGGCGGCAAAATAAAACAACGGAGGCTGTTCGGCAGGCAGCCCTGGACAGCCCCGTGTTCTTTGTTCAGGGGTCGATCTCTTCCAGCAGGTTGTTCACGATGAACTCCCGGCGAGCGGGGGTGTTCTTGCCCATGTAGAACTCCAGCAGGGCGGGCACGTCCTTCCGGGACTTCACCTCCACGGGGAGCAGCTTCATGTCGTCCCCGATGAACTGGCCGAATTCCCTGGGACTGATTTCACCCAGCCCCTTGAACCGCGTCACCTCCACGGTTTGCCCCAGGGCCTTGACCGCCCGGTCCCGCTCGGCTTCGCTGTAGCAGTACCGGGTCTCCCGCTTGTTCCGCACCCGGAAGAGGGGCGTCTCCAGGATGAACACGTGCCCGGACGTGACGAGCTCCTCAAAGTAGCCCAGGAAAAACGTGAGCATGAGGTTGCGGATGTGGAACCCGTCGTTATCCGCGTCCGTGGCGATGATGATTTTTTCGTACCGCAGGCCCATGGTGTCGTTTTCGATTCCCAGGGCCATCATCAGGTTGTAGAGCTCCGCGTTCTTGTAGATCTCCGCCCGCTTCTTGCCGAACATGTTTTCCGGCTTGCCCCGCAGACTGAAGAGGGCCTGAGTCTGCACGTCCCTGGAACCCACCATGGAGCCCGAAGCGGAGTCCCCCTCGGTGATGAAGATCATCGACGTGCCCCCCCCGGCGGGGTCCCCCAGGTGGTACTTGCAGTCCTTGAGTTTGGGGATCTTGAGGGCGATTTTTTTTGCCGCCTCCCTGGCCTCCTTTTTGACCGCGTTCAATTCGGTGCGGAGCTTTTCGTTGGCAAGGATTTTCTGCTCCAGGGATTTGGCGGCCTCGGGATTTTTTTGCAGCCAGTCCACCGCCGCGGACCTGGTCTCGTTCACGATCCAGGGGCGGATGTCCGTGTTGCCCAGCTTGTTCTTGGTCTGGCTTTCAAACACCGGGTCCTTTATTTTGACGAGAATCGCCGCGGCCATGCCCTCCCGCACGTCCTCGCTCTTGTAGGTCTTCTTGAAAAAGTCATTCACCCCCTTGAGGAAGCCCTCCTTGAAGGCCGACAGATGGGTGCCCCCGTCGGAGGTGAACTGGCCGTTCACGAAGGAGAAGGTGTTCTCCCCGTAGGCGTGGGAGTGGGTGAAGGCGAATTCGAGCTGCTTGCCCTTGTAGTAGCCGATGGGATAGAGGGACTCGTTTTCCATCTCCCGGCTGAGCAGGTCCAGGAGCCCGTTCTTGCTGGCATATTCCTGCCCGTTGCAGACCAGGGTGAGCCCCGTGTTGAGGTAGGCGTAGTTCCAGATCCGCTTCTCGATGAATTCCGGGTTGAATTCGTAGGGCCCGAAGATGTCGATGTCCGGCACGAATTCGATGTAGGTGCCGTTTTTTGTGCCCCCCTTGACCTTGCCGGTCCTCTGGTTCTTGAGGACCCCCCGCTCGAAGACCGCCTCCGCGCACTCCCCGTCCCGCACGGTGACAGCCCTGAAATAGGACGACAGGGCGTTCACCGCCTTGGTGCCCACCCCGTTGAGGCCCACGGAGAACTGGAACACGTCGTCGTTGTACTTGGCCCCGGTGTTGATGATGGACACGCACTCCACGAGCTTCCCCAGGGGGATTCCCCTGCCGAAGTCCCGCACCTTGACGCGCCCCTCTTTGACCACGATGTCTATCCGGTTCCCGCACCCCATGATGAACTCGTCCACCCCGTTGTCGATCACCTCCTTGAGGAGGATGTAGATACCGTCGTTCTGGTTGGACCCGTCCCCGAGCCTCCCGATGTACATCCCGCTCCGCAGCCGGATGTGCTCCAGGGAGCTCAGAGTCTTTACCTTTGATTCGTCGTATTCGTTCTTGTGTTCCATCTCTTTAGCTGTCATAATGATATTTGCATGACAATACCACTAAGCGTTTGTCGTCTCCTTCACCTTCGACTTTGTACACCAACCGGTGTTCGCTGTTGATTTCGCGGGACCACCAGCCGGATAAGCCGTGTTTTAAAGGTTCGGGTTTTCCGATACCCGTAAAGGGCTCACGGTTGATGTTTTTTATTAAAGCCGCGATTCTTTTTGCGATTTTTTTATCGGAAGACATCCATTCATAAAAGGAATCAAACACTTCCTCACTGTAAAAAACGATTTTCATCGAACCATCTCGCCCAATTCTTTCATGGTGAGTTCTTTATATACTTTTCCAGCTTTGTAGTGCGCAAGACTTTCCATAAGAGCGGCGCGATTTGCCCGCGTTCCAAGAAGATAGTCCGTTGTATCCTGCCGTTCTTCCACTGTTACGCTCAGGTTTTCTCCGCGAAAGGTCTTTTTGAGTATATTGAGAAAATCTAAATTCAGCTCATCAGCTTTTAGTTCGTATGTGGCGGTCATTGTTCACCTCCTGTCCATTCTACCACACCCCGTCACGTTCAGTCAACACCGCATTGTTCACCGTGACAATCCCGGTTTCCACGGTGCGCTCGAAGACCATGCCCCGGCCGGCCCCCTGGAGGAGGATGTCCCGGACAGCTTCCGCGGCCTCCTCCCCCGCATGGTCCCGGATAAAGCCCCCGTAGGCGCTCTGGGGGGAAAACCACTTCTGAATTTCCCTGGGGTCGAACCGGCGGCGTTCCTCAAGCAGGAAGGTCTCCCCTGTTATGCCCGGAGCGCCCTCCCCGAAGACCTCCTCCGAGGCCCGCCGGAGCGCGTCAACGAGGGTCTCCGTGGAAAATCCGCGCTCCCCCACGGGAGGGGCGGCAAAAAATTCGTCCTCGGAGGCGGCGAATTTGCGGATCAGGGGGGCGCTCCCGTCCTGCCCAAGGCCCATCTGCCGGGCAGCCTCGACGAACCGGGAGAGCCGCTGCCCCGACGAGGGAACCCGCAGGGCCAGCACGGCCCTCCACCCCGCCGCAAGACGGCCCCCGTCGGCCGCTTTTTTAAGGGACCGGGCAAAATTCGCGGCGTTCCCCGGCCCCTTCACGTTATTCCTGAAAAAGAGCCGGTCAAAGGGAATCTCCCCAAAATCAGGGGGAATAAGGAAGCCCCCGTCCGGGCCGTCAGGGGGGGGGGCAACCGCCAGGGCCGGCCGTTCAATCTCCCCCAGGGTGGCGGCGTACTGGGAGAGAGTCCCCAGGGCCCCCTCGGAAAGGCACACCCCGGCCACGGCCCCTTCCGGGCATTTCCGGGTGAGCTCCCACAGGAGGAGCCCGTCGTCGGCCCCCCAGACCATGCACCGGTGATGCCGCCCCAGGCCCGCCGCAAGGACGAGGGCGTCCCGGAGGGCCAGGAGGGCCGCGGCCCGGTTTTCGTCCAGCCGCTTCCGCCAGGCGGCGTCCCCCCGCTCCAGGGCGGACTCCCGCGCCCGTGACCCCGGGGAATAGGTGAGCTGTTCCCCCTGGGGAAGCTTTTTTCCCGCCTGAATGTCCGCCTCCTCCTCCAGGAGGGCCGCTATCTGGGTTTCCCTGCGGGAGAGCACCCCGTCCCGGATCGTTTTTTCGTAGCCCTGGCTGCCGGGGGTGAAGAAGACCCGCCCCTGCAAGCTCGACGGCAGGTACTGCTGGGCCACCCAGTGGTCCCGGTAGGCGTGGGGGTACATGTAGCCCTCCCCGTGGCCGAAGCCCTCGGCGTCCCTGCTGGGGTCCTTGAGGTGGTTGGGAACCTCCGCGTCCTCGGCCTCCACGGACTTGAGGGCGTCAAAGAAGGCCATGCTGCTGTTGGACTTGGGGGCCGTGGAGAGGTAGAGGGCCGCGTGGGCCAGGAAGTAGTTCCCCTCGGGGAAGCCCACCCGGTCGAAGGCCCTGGCGCAGCTTTCCACCACGGAAATCGCCTGGGGGTCCGCGAGGCCCGTGTCTTCACAGGCGGAAATCAGCATCCGGCGGAAGATGAAGTGGGGGTCCTCCCCTGCCCGCACCATCCGGGCCATCCAGTAGACCGCCGCGTCCGGGTCCCTCCCCCGGAGGCTCTTGATGAAGGCGCTGATGATGTCGTAGTGGTAGTCCCCGTCCCGGTCGTAGAGGACGACCTTCTTCTGGATGCTCTCCTCGGCGGCTTCCATGGAGACGGGGATTTCCGCGCCCTCCGGGGGCGGCCAGGACGACCCGTTGACCGAGGGGGCCGTATCGGCGCGGTCTGCGCTCATCCTCCACTCCGAGGTCTCCACGGCCAGCTCCAGGGCGTTGAGGAGACTCCGGGCGTCCCCGTTGGCCGTGCCGATAAGATGCTCCAGGGCGCCCTCCTCGAACCTGACGGCCCACCTGCCGTAGCCCCGCTCCCTGTCCGCCAGGGCCGCCCGGGCCGCCTTGAGCAAATCAGCCCGTTCCAGGGGAAGGAGCTGGAACACCCTGCTCCGGGACACCAGGGCCTTGTTCACCTCGAAGAAGGGATTTTCCGTGGTGGCCCCCACCAGGATGATCGTGCCGTTTTCGACCCAGGGGAGGAGGGCGTCCTGCTGGCTCTTGTTCCACCGGTGCACCTCGTCCACAAAGAGAATCGTCCTCCGCCCGTACATTTTGCGCTGGAGGTCGGCCTTTTCCGTGGCCTCCCGGATGTCCTTCACCCCCGTAAGGACGGCGTTCAGGGTGATGAAGTTGCTTTTGGTGTGATTGGCGATCACCCGCGCCAGGGTGGTCTTCCCCGTGCCCGGGGGCCCGTAGAAAATCACGCTCGTAAGCTGGTCCGCGGCGATGGCCCGGCGGAGAAGGCGGCCCTTCCCCACGATGTGCTCCTGGCCGATGTATTCGTCCAGGGTGCGGGGCCTCATGCGCGAGGCCAGGGGCTCATGGGTTCCATCCCGTCCGTCAAACAAGTCCATGGGGGGGATTATAGCATATTCCGCCCCGCGGGTCGTCCCCCGGTGCCAGGCACATGCGCCTGGCACCATACATTTTCCCCTTGACACAATCCGTTTTTTGTGCTATGCTTCCATATTATAACGGTTTTGCCGGTAGAAAAGAGAGAAGGATTGGGTGATGAATAAACAGAACGGCAAAAAAATTGTCCCCCCGCACAGGGGGCTA
>JAISTZ010000144.1 GCA_031272345.1 Spirochaetaceae bacterium
TAAAGGCGGTGAACGTGGAGCCTTTGCCATAGACGCTTTTCACGGTGATGAAGCCTCCCATCAGTTCAAGGAGCTGCTTCGTGATGGCCAGCCCCAGCCCCATGCCCTGCTCCCGCCGGGAGGAGGTGCCCCGGTAGAAGATCTCGAAGATGTGGGGCAGGTCCTTCTCGTCGATTCCAGCGCCGTCGTCCTGCACGGTGATGAGGGCCCGCTGGCCGTCCAGGTGCGCGCCGATGAGGATGCGCCCGCCCTTCCGGGTGTACCTGATGGCGTTGTTCACCAGGTTTTCCAGGGCCCGGGTCACCATGCGCTCGTCCATGGGGACCGAAAGACCCTGGGGCAGGTCTATGCGGGTTTCTATCCTGCGGCCCAGAATTTCCCCGTCGGCCCGCGCCCGCTTGGCGAAGTCCCCCAGGAAGGCCCCCAGGTCCACGGGCTTCAGGCCGCGTCTCCACCGGTCGGAATCGGTCCGCACGAACTCAAGGAGGTCGTCGATCATGCCCTCGAGCTGGTCAGCCTTGGCCACGATGATTTTTACCGGGTCGATGTTCGCCTCCGGGGCCGGGGTGACTCCGTCTTCGATCGCCTCGGCATAGCCCTTGATCAGGGCCAGGGGGGTCTTGAGGTCGTGGGTGATTCCCATGATGAACCGGCTCCGCCGCTGTTCCTCCTCTTTTAATTCCAGCCTCATGCGGTTGAAGGATTCCGTGAGGGAGGTTATCTCGTTGATACCCTTGAGGTCGATTTCAAGGTCCAGATCCCCCGAGGCGATCCGCCTGGTGGCCCCTTCCAGGACCGTCACGGACCTGGTGATGGACCGGGCGATGAGGAAGGACATGAGCATGGCGAAGAGCACCACCAGGGCGATCGCGACCAGGAGCAGGTTGTACATGGGGAAGGGCGGCCTGGGACGGGAATTTCTGTCACCCCCCCAGGGCACGGATTGCAGGAGGATGTAGACCCGGCTTCCCCGTATCCAGGGGGGGGTCTCGAAGGAATACCCATACCCGGAATTGACGGACCCTATGAGGGACATGATGCGTTCCCCGGTTTCCCGGCTCCCGGGGCGGATTCCCTGAATCGTGGAATAGATCACCATCATGTCCTCCCGGAAGACCGCCACATTCGTGTTGGGCCTCATCCGGGCGATGAAGGAGGCGATGCTCTCCAGATCTTTCTGGCTGAGGCGTTCGTTCAGGAAGGGGGTGATTTCCTCGTAGACCGGGGTCATCATTTGGGCCGCGTTTGCCGCATTGTTTGCCAGGCGTATGCGGAACATCACCCATTGGCCCAGGACAGCCAGAACCGGCACCACGATGATGCCCAGAATCAACAGGTAAAAGTAGGATTTGATTTTCATGGGCCCTCCTCTCCTGTGTTGAGCCTGTAGCCCATGCCGTGGACGGTCTCTATGTACGCGGGCTCCGCGGGGTTGTCCTCTATCTTTTTGCGGAGCCGCTGGATGTAGACCGCCACGGTGGTGAGGTCCCCGTAGTTGTTCTGCCAACATTCGTTGTATATCTGCTCCGGTCCGGAGGGCCGCCCCGCGTGCCGGGCCAGGTACGAGAGGACCTCGTATTCCTTGGCGGAGAGCTGGATTTTTTCGTCATTTTTTTTGAGCACACAGGCGTCGAAGTCCAGGGTGAAGGGACCGAACCGGAAGGACTTGCCCGGAGCTTCCTCCTGAATCCGCCGGATCCGCTGCAAGAGGGCCCGCACCCTGGCCGCCAGGACCCTCGGGGAAAAGGGCTTGGTGACGAATTCGTCCGCCCCGGTGGAGAACCCGGAGATGAGATCCTCGTCGCTGTTCCGGGCGGACACGATGATCACCGGGATGCCGCTCCTGCGGCGGAGGGTCTGGAGAAATTCAAACCCGTCCATCCCCGGCAGATTCAAGTCGAGGATGATCAGGTCGGGCTGCCGGGTTTCCAGCATGACCAGCCCCTCCTCGGCGCTCTCCACGGCTTGCACGTCCAGGCCCTCCTTGGTAAGGTAGAGGCTGACCAGCTCGGACAGTTCCCTGACATCTTCTATAATCAGTACGTCCCCTTTCATGGGTATAACTATAGTCCCCCTTTTCCCCGTCCGCAAGAAAAAATCTCGAATATAACAAAAAATTATAAACCTTTTACCCCGGATTTATGGCTTTGCCCGGCGCTGCCGGCACGTCCTCAACCGGCTATGCCGGTCTGCGGATTGTGACCCCGCCCGGAACGTCGCTACGGCGCTTTCCCACCCTCCATGGACGGACGGACCAGCGGGCAATCGGTTTGCGCTTAGCTCATGGGAGGGGACTCGCCGCCAAGGCGGAAGCCGGAATCCAGCGGCAAAATTGGTGCCGGCGCCATGCCCGGTCTGCCGAATCTCGGTGTGACTCGCCCGCAAATTTTTACCGCGATGGCGACGAAGGCGACGACGGAAGACTCCCTGCAACCCCGCCCCTGCAAAGCCTCGCAATCACTCCGGCAAAAAGCGTCAAGAGTCTTCATAATTATCCAACTCCTCATACTCTTCGTCCTCAGTTTTTATTATAAAATCCATGTCCCTTTTGCTGACACATTCCCCATATTCATCCTGTTTTTCAAGCAACTCTTCCTCTGTCGTATAAGGCGCAATAATCCATTTAAGACCTTCGATGACACTGATTCTTAAAATGGTTTTTTCTGTATCATGTGCCTGATTTACTATATCTTCACCGGCTACAGTATTCAAGCAAGCAAACATTTTCCCTATTGTGTTGATTGACCTGATACCGCTTCTGAAATTTGTCCCCCTATCGCAATCCCAACAAAATTGAGTGCCAAATCTGTCGTTGTATTTGCAATGAATACAGACCTTTTCATGAGCACGGGCTGTTCCGACTTTTGCCCGATAGTGTTTTTCTTCTTCAGTTTCTTCTCCCTGTTCAAATGTATATACCGCTTCTGCGTTTTCAATTTCTTGTTGATTGGAGAAGTCTATACCGCTTGCTGTAGCATCATCGAGGAATTTCTTTGCTACATTTTCAATCCCAAACGGATGCAAAACAAACTGCAATGCTGTCAGCATCCCTGTCTGACGTAAGCGCATATTTTGGTCGGCGTTCTCGTCGTTTTCTGCTCCTTGTAATGCAGAGTTCACTGCAAAAAGCATCAAAGCGATATTGTACAGAGGACGTGTCATAGGCACATACAATGAACCGAAAGCACAATCCCAGCAAAAATGATTCTGAACATCAATGTTTCGGCAATTTCTGCATACATTTTCTTCCGGGCCTATTGTACCGCCATGCGCAAGCCGGTAGTTCCTCTCTTCCTGTATGATACGGTCGATTTGCGTATCAGATAAGAGTTCGTAATCAATTTTTTTCATTTCCCATTCCTTCGCTATTCTTGATCTACAGCACAGTACAACCCATTCCGAGCAGTACTTCCCGCAGCGGAATAATGGCCGCCGATTCCATATCCATCACGCCCGCGTCTCCAACGCGATTCTTCCCATTTCATGAGCACAACGGTCCCAACCTCGTCGCAAGAAGTCACGCCCCATGTGTGCTGAAAAAACAGGCGCACGATATGGCGTGTTATTTTATCAATGAACATTTTACATGTGCATTGTCATCTAGCCCCTCAATGCGGAGAGTTGCTGAAAACAAATCTGTCGCATTGACGAATACATCATACACCTTACCACAAGAGCATTTATAATGCTTTGTATCTGTCTCGTCCCGACTCGCCATAGATTCACCTGCATTTGCTCTTGGAATGGCAAGGTTGCCCTCTATCTTCTTCCCGCATTGCCGACACTTAAAATTGAACGCAACGCATCCGTGCCCGACAATCTCGTCAAACTCAATTTCTCTCATATTCAAACTCCTCACAACGCAAACGTTCACCCCGCAGCATGTGCGGGGTGTATTTCAAACAGACACAAAAACCCTCACGGGCAGCATATTTGCCCCTGAAGAGAAGCCACACCGCTACTAAAAAGCCCGCACCGCACGAACACTGCCCTCACCGTCCTTGCCGTAGTTGGCTTGGTAGCCGCCGCTGAAACTCTGCCCCCAGGCGCTGGTTCTCCAGTTAGCGTACTCAGAGGAAGACCAGTACACCGTGTCACTAAAGTCACCCCGCCCTTGCTTCTTGAGGTTCTTGTACATCAGATCGAGTTCTTCTTTGCTTGGCAAAAACCAGTCATCGTAGCCGTAAAGGTCAAGTTCGTCGCACAACTGCGCGGCCATGCCGGTCTTTCCTCCTTCTGAAAGAGCAGCCACGATGCGTTCGGTATTCTGTTTTCCGGTTCCTATGTCGTCTGAAGTGTCGCCAACGTCAATACCGTCGCCCCACCCAGCATTCCATCCTGACCAGAGTATCAGGGGAGCGGCTTCAAGGTAGCGCCATCCATCCGTAACTGAACCTTTGTCATAAAAAATCCAGCCGCCCGCAGGGCCGCGGTCGCCGATTTTGTACTCCGCCGCGGGTTCGGCTTTCTTCTTTTGCGCGGCGGCAGAGGAAACTTTTGTTATCGCATTATTGCCGGAGAACGAATCCCGGTAGTAGATAAATTCTCTCTGCATGTCTATGCTTTTCAAACGGTTCTTCGCAAAAGCTTCCTGTCCGATGAGCGTGACGCTCGCCGGTATGACAAGGCTCGTCAGACCTTTGCCGGAAAAGGCCCCGACTCCGATGGACGTTACACCATTCGGAATAAGCACACGTTCCACTGATTTTTTGTTGAAGGTATTGGAGCCTATGTGCTTTACCGCCAGCCCGCCCGCCTTTTCCGGTATCCGTATGGATGAGGACTCACCATTGTACTTGACAAGCGCCGCTCCCCAGCGCGTTACGATATACTCGAAATCCCCGTCTTTTGTCGTCGTCCGGTATTTCAAGTCCGGTGCATAACTTCCCGCCTTCATGTCGTTGCACACGTAATCCCAAAACAGGTTGTTCCCGCGTTCGCCGATGTCGTTAGTCTGCCATCCCTTTGAATGAGACTCGTTATCTTCCTCGATAAATGTAGTCCCATCAAAGGAAAAATACGAACCCAGAGTAACGCTGGTCAGTTGCTTGTTCCGGGCAAAGGCATACTTGCCTATCCTCGTGCCGGTACCGGAAAGCGTAATCTTTGCCAGCAGGTTGTGCGAAAACGCCCGCTCGCCGATAGATTCTACCGTACCGGGAAGGGTTACGTTCGTGAGGCTGTTGTCGTAGAACGCCCTTTTCCCTATGGACACAAGCCCCTTGCCAAAGGTAACGCTGGCCAGTTTGTTGGTCTCAAAGGCGGATTCGCCGATGCTTACTACGCTGTCGGGGATGGTAACGCCGGTCAGGTTGTCCTGCTTGATGAACGCTTTATCCCCAATCGCCGTGACCGCCTTGCCGCCGAGGGCAGCGGGAATCTTTACCACGCTGTCCCAGCCCACATACTTGGTGATGGTCACACCGCCGTCTTTGTTTACCGTTGTCTCAAAGTCGCTCTCCGCGCTCTGGGCAAATGCCGCTTGTCCCATTGCCGCCAGTAAGCAGACGGCAAAACCGAACAGAAATTTTCTGTTTCTCATACAATCCTTCCTTGCCACTTTTTGCGGCTTGTTAGTTTCCCCGCCACTACGAGCGGGGGTTACCGAAAAATCCGGCGCACGAAGCCCGCGCCGGTAGGCTTCATGTTACTTTGCAGGTGCCCATTTCCCACTAACAAAGACAAACTCTTTGTCATAGTGTCCAAGATTGGTGAGGGCAATAATCCAGTCAATCAAAGCCCATACGCCAAGCCCCCCGGCAGTGATAAGTTTGAGGATGCCAAGTCCAACCTGGCCACGCATAAATCGATCAACACCAATCGCCCCAAAGCAAAAGGTCCCCACCCAGGTAAAGATGTTTTTATCAATACGCTTTTCCATTCATACTCCTCCGCCGGTTTCCCCCGGCGGTTGCTGTCTATTCCAGCAGTCAATTTTTCACCCCATACGGGGTTACACGGCGGGCGGGAATTGAACCCGTCAACAACCCGTATACCGGATTGCTACCTTCGCCGTTCAGACTCCACTACTTGCCAACCCGTGTAAACTCCAATGAGAGCCCCATAACTTCAACGGCCAACGTATCACCGTCGAGCTCGTAATCCATCTCGACCGAAGCTCCCTCGTATTCGGTGACAATAGCGTTGCCTTTTACCTTGTACGGCACACTCGTTTTAATCCCCATCACCTCCTGGATGAATGTGGTTTTGGTAAAAGACCAGGTAAAACCGTAGTCGTCTTCTTCCCATGTCCCGATGAGCGCCTTTGACCCTGCGGCTGCCGACTTTTTCTCTGCTGTCACTCTGGTAAAAGACGCTTCTCCCCATAAGCCCCCACTCGTCAGTGTGTTTCCACTCACGGTGAAGTTGACTTCACCATCACCAATAGTGACTTTGCCTTTGTCAAAAGCATAAGGGTAAATTTCTGTGTCATAGTCTTCTGCAATGAAAACTAGCCCGTTGATAAAAGCGACGTAATACTTGTTCCCGTCGATTTTTGCTGTCCAGAGACCTCTGATTTCGTCAGGAGTTTTTGAGTCCTTATCTTTAGTAAAGACTATGGCTTCTCTGTCCCTATCGAAAGTCAAAGAAGAGCCTTTTACGGTAAATGTTGCAGAGTCATATTCGCCTTTAGCCGTTCCTACGTTTTTTTCGTAGGTATAGGAATAAAAACCCTCTCCTTCATAAAGCAGCTTATCACCTACAAAGGCGATACGGACTGTCTCTCCGTTGTCTGTTGCTTTCCAGACACCTTCAAGAGCCCCTTTGTTATCACACCCTGCCAGAACCACTGCCGCCAGTAAACAGACGGCAAAACCGAACAAAATCTTTCTGTTTCTCATAAAATACTCCTTATATAGAACCAAGCCAGCCACCGTTAAACGGTTTGATTTATAAAACCTGAATTGCTTCGTCTGTGCGGTACAGATACCGCGCGCTCAATCATTCCAGATTTTATGCCGTTCAACATTCTATCTTGCATACCGGTTTCTCAAACGCTGTCCTTTTACCGCGCTGTTCAATGGCTCGTCTCTCATAAAGAAGGCTCGCGGTTTGGCTTGCTTTTGATTGCCGTCATGTAATTGCAAAAAAGCTTTTTCCCCTTACGCCCGTGCCCCGATGGTTTTCACACCGCCGTCACCGTATGCTTTTGTCTCAAAGTCGCTCTCCGCGCTTTGGGCAAACGCCGCTTGTCCCATTGCCGCCGGGGCGCGGCTTTCTTTTGCCGTCTTCTGCGCCGTCATAAGCGCCCTGGCTGTTCGCAGCATCTTTTCCTGCCCCTCGGCGCTCAGTCGCCTGAAAACGCCGCTCAACAAGACAAGCTTTTCCGCATCCATACTTTTACCGCTCCAAATATCGCTAAATTAATAATAAATAGTACATATTGCGATATTTGTCAAGTTATTTTCTATAAAAAATGTGATTTTCTATCGAAAATCCTAAAAAAACCGGAAAAATCGCGAAAACCCACCGGATGTCTGTAATCTTGACCGCCCTCTGGTTTTCCGGTAGAGTAAAGATGGTGACAAAATGGCGGCGCAAACGGTTTTTGAGCGAATAAAAGCGGTCCGAACCGCATTAAAAATTTCGCAGCGTGAGTTCGCCAGGCATGTCTTTGTGAGCCAGAGCTATTTTTCCGAGGTGGAAACCGGTGAGCGGAATGTGGGTAGGCGCATCGTCCATCTTATCGCTACGGAATACAACGTCAACGAAGATTGGCTCTTGACGGGCAAAGGCGAGATGTTCGCCACCTCAGAGACCGACATCAGGCTGCGGCAGTTGATAACCGTTTTTTATGAACTGGATGAGATATTGCAGGAGTATTTGCTGCAACAGGGCAAGGAATTGCTGAAGATTCAAAAAGAAAAGATGGACAAATAAGACGTTTTCATGCAATTTAATCGCGTCGGGGAAAAGGGCTTGGTGACGAATTCGCCGGCCGCGTCAGATATAACAAAAAATTATAAACCTTTTACCCCGGATTTATGGCTTTGCCCGGCGCTGCCGCCGTATCTTTACACCGGGAATTACCAAGGAGACCTTTGATGAAACGATACGGCGTGATGGTATGCGTCCCTTTTCTTGCAATGGGTTTAGTCTTGTCCGGCTGCGGCGCAAAGAAAGGCGGCGGGAGCGTGACCTACGAATTCACCGAGATAACCCGGGGGTCACTGGAGAAGACCGTGTCCTCCAGCGGGTCCCTCAAGCCCGTCGCCACGGTGAACGTGCTTGCCCGGATGAGCGGCAAGGTGGAAAAGATTTACGTGGACTACAACGACATCATCCACGCCGGGGACGTGCTTGCGGAACTCAACACGGACATGCTCCGCCTCCAGCGGGAACAGCAGTACGCCTCGGTCCTCAAGGCCAGGGCCAACTACGAACTGGAAAAGATAAACTTCCAGAACCAGGAGAAGCTGGCGGAGAAGAATCTCATCTCCGAGTACGAACTCAAGAGCGGCAGGACCTCCCTGGAGATTCTGGCCGCGGAACTCTCCGCCGCCGAGGCGAACCTGCGTTCCATCGACACGGAGATAAACCAGTACGCCTACATCACCAGCCCCATCGACGGAATCGTCCTGGAGCGGAACATCAGCGTGGGGGACACTGCCGTGGAGGGGTCCAGCAGCAACTCCAAGAGCCTGTTCACCCTGGCGGAGAATCTGGAGGAGATGCAGATAGAGGCCACCGTGGGCGAGCTCGACGTGTCGGGCATACGGACCGGCCAGGAGGCCCGGTTCACCCTGGAGGCCCTGCCGGGCAAGCAGTACACCGGGGAGGTGGCGTCCCTGCACCTGATGCCCGCCGTGTCGGACAACGTGGTCACCTACACGGTGATCGTCAACGTGGAAAACCGGGACGGCGCCCTCCTTCCGGGCATGACCGCGGCGGTTGACTTCATCCTGCAGCGGGAGGAGGGAGTCCTCCTGGTTTCCAACGCGGCCCTGCGCTACCAGCCCACGGGCATGAGCGCCGATGAAATCAGCGAGGCCGTGTTCAACGCCGGAATCAAGGGCCTCAGCGAGGAAGACCAGCAGGCGGCCAGGGAGGCCAGGGAAAGGGCAAAGACCCCATCGTCTTCCGGGGAGAGCCAGCCCACCGGTGCGGGGGGACTCTCTTCGCTCATGCC
>JAISTZ010000175.1 GCA_031272345.1 Spirochaetaceae bacterium
CTTGGCCTCCCGGTCTTTGACGGCCGCAAGCATCTTTTCCTTGTCCAGGTCGGGCCTGGCAGCGGAAATCCTTTCCACAAGCTCCTCAAAACACGCATCCTTCGTCGTGCCCTTGAGGTCGAACTCTATCAACCGTTCATCGAAAACGTCACTCAAAAACATGGAAACCTCCCTAAAAGTTGCATGTACCCCGGTAAAACCGTCTGGGGTGGGGAACAAAAAGGTGAAGGAGAAGGGGAGTGACTAGATTCTGAGTTTAAGGAGCATGGCGGCCCTGGGGATTATTTTTGCGGTTCGTAACGTCCCCCTGTATGGGGACAGGATGCAGGCAAGCCTGAGGCCCTGGGCCCCGGAGAACGCGAAATGCCGCAGGGAACCCGACCTAAGGGCGGAAAAAGCGCCCGTCCCCGCATTTCCTGCTCCAAGGACCGCCCCGCAATCAACAGGAGCGGCGCCGGGGGTGTGAAAAAAAGCGGAAACGGAGCGCTCGCCCTTAAATTTGACGGAACGGAGGGACTCGGCCTCCGAAAGCATGAACAGACCGGAAACCGCCAGGATAAGGAAGAGGGCCAAACAGCGGGAAACCCCGCCCTGCCTGGGGACAGGCTGAAAAAGCCCCGATGATTTTTTCAGCGCTTCACGTTTTGCCGCATCATGGTTTTTTTCAATGCCCTTGACTATTTCCCCAAGGGACACAACGCTTATGAAAACGTTTTGGACCGGCAAGGAATCGATATACGTTTTGACCTGGGGGGCGCAGTTTTTTTTCCGTAATTCAGAGATTACGTTTGTGTCAATCAAAAAATTCAAATGGCGTCTCCCGCTCGCGTGATGTTCGGTCCCGTTCCAAATCAAGCTGAATATCCGCCAGGGCCGGGTCGAACACGACCTCAGAAAGTTTGCGCTTCGGCTCGGTAATTTTCCGGTATTCGTCTATCGAAATGACGATAACCGCCGCCTTGCCGCGGACAGTAATAATTTGCGGCGTAGCGGTTGCTTTCTCAACAAGCTCGCTGAGCTGATTTTTTGCATTGAAAAGTTTCCATGTATTCGGTTGGACTGCCATACCCGCCTCCATTGCTAGACAGTCTAGCCTGAAAGCAGGGTGTTGTCAAGAGTCCGCAATGCCGGGTATACTTCCCCCATGGGCAGGACACAAAAATTGTGGCAGGGCAGGTTCGCCGAGACTCCGGACGAAGACGCCGTGGCCTTTGAAACGTCGATTTTCGTTGACCGGCGGCTCGCCCTGGACGACATCGCCGGGAGCATCGCCCACGTGGAAATGCTCGGGAACACCGGCGTCATCCCGGAGGGGGATGGGGCGCGCATCATCGAGGCCCTGGGGGCCATCCGGGATGATCTGGAGTCCGGGGCCCTTCAGGTTGACGGCACAAGCGAGGACATCCACTCCTTCATCGAGAACGAACTCACCGCCCGAATCGGAGACGCGGGCAAAAAGCTGCACACGGGCCGGAGCCGGAACGACCAGATCGCCCTGGACGAGCGGCTCTACCTGCGGCGGACAATCCCGGCCCTGCAAGGAAAAATAATCACCCTCATGGAAACCCTCACGGCAATCGCCGGGAACCACCGGTTCACCCTCATGCCGGGGTACACCCATTTGCAGCGGGCCCAGCCCGTCACCCTGGCGCACCACCTGTGCGCCTGGGCCGAGATGCTGCGGCGGGACTGGGAGCGCCTGGGGGACGCCCGCTCCCGCATGAACCTCTCCCCCCTGGGCTCCGGGGCCCTGGCGGCGAGCTCCCTGCCCCTGGACCGGGAAGAAACTGCCCGCCGCCTCGGCTTCGGGGGAGTCACGGCAAATTCCCTGGACGCGGTCGCCGACAGGGACTACTGCATCGAAACCCTGTCGGCCCTGGCCCTCACCATGACCCACCTCTCCCGGTTCTGCGAAGAGGTCGTCCTCTGGTCAACCGAAGAATTCGGCTTCATCGCCCTTTCGGAAAGGTGGTCCACCGGCTCAAGCATCATGCCCCAGAAAAAAAACCCGGACTTCGCGGAACTCATCCGGGGCAGAACCGGCCGGGTCTACGGCAGCCTGGTGGCCCTCCTCACCGTGATGAAGGGCCTCCCCCTCTCATACAACCGGGACATGCAGGAGGACAAGCAGAGCCTCTTCGACGCCTGTGACATCGTGTCGGACTGCCTCACCGTGTTCGCCGCCATGATCGGGAGCGCCGCCTGGAGGGTTGACCGGATGAGGGCCGCCTGCTCCGGGGGCTTCGGAAACGCCACAGACCTGGCCGAATACCTCGTGCGCAGGGGGATGCCCTTCCGGGAGGCCCACGGGGTTGCGGCGGGAATCGTGCGCTTGTGTATAGAAAAAAACTGCCCCATCGAAGACCTTCCCCTGGGGGACCTGCGGGCCGCGAGCCCCCTCATCGAGGGGGACGTGTACGACAAGCTCCGGCCCGAATCCTGCGTCGAGGCCCGGGATCTCCCCGGGGGCCCCGCGCCCCGGCGGACGGAGGAGCACATCGCCGCCCTCAGGGATTTCTGCGCCCGCTCGCGGCAGGGCGGGTCCTGATGGACTGTGGCCTTTCCCCGGAGCAGCAGCGGGAATACGCCAGGGCCGCGTATTACTACTACAAGGCGGCCTTCTCCCAGAAACAGATCGCCCAAAAAATGGGCATGTCCCGGCAAAGGGTGAACCGGATCCTCTCCGAGTGCGTCAGGCTGGGGCTCGTGCGCATCACGATTCCCGCCCTGGAACACACCTACGGCGCCCTTGAGGCGGAGCTGGAAGAGCGGTTTTCCATGGAGGGGGTGCACGTTACGGAGAGCTTTTTGGCCCGCAATTTGACCGCCGACCTGGGAAGCGCCGCCGCCGCCGTGCTGGAGTCCCTCATCCGGGAGGGGGACGTGATCGGCGTGTCCCGGTCCCGGTCGACCTTGGCCCTGGCGGAGTCCCTCCCGCGCCTGAACACGGGCAACATCACCGTCACCCAGCTCATGGGCAGCGAGAACCGCGCCGGGGACCAGATCGCCGTCGACCACATCGTGTACCGCTTTGCCGAGCGGCTCCGGGCGACCCCGGTGATGCTCTACGCCCCGGTGATCGTGCAGAACGAGGGGCTCAGGCGGTCCATCACGGAGGAGCCCTTCTTCCGGGACTCATACCGGGTGATCGCCTCGTGCAGGATCGCCCTGGTGGGAATCGGGAGCGACACGGAGCGGGCCCTGGAGCACCTCCGCCCCCTCAGCCGCCGGGGGGTAACCGCGGGGCTCCGGGGCGCGGTTGGGGAAATCTGCACCCATTTTTTCGACGCCCAGGGAAGGCCCGTGGTTCCGCCCTTCCGGGACCACATCGTCTCCATCTCCCTGGACGACTACAGGCGCATCCCCGTCAGGCTGGGAATCGCCGGGGGGGAGCGGAAGGTCCGGGCGATCCGGGCCGCCATGCTGGGGGGCTACGTGAATCACCTGGTGACGGACCTGGACACCGCCCGGCTGCTCCAGGGCGATTAAAACTGCTTGACTTTTCAAAATGATTTTGCTATGCTTATTGTGAGATGAGGAGCAAAGTTATGGAGAGGTGTAGCCGTCTATGAGTGGTAGCGCTCTGTTTTGGTCCCTCCTTAGGGGCGTGGAAGTCATCGCCGGGTGGTGGTTCATCTTTTACCGGCTCTACCGGCCCCCCACAAAGGCCCGGCAAATCACCCTGCTCATAAGCTTCGTGGTCTGCTACGTCTTCTGGTACCTCATCCCCATAGACAAATGGTTCGGCCCGGGAACCTCCCTGCGCCGGATAATGAGCGACGACATAGCCAACGAAATCCTCTGGGTCATCATCCTCCTCTACTTCGTCCTGCTCTGCGGAGACCTCAGGAACTCCTTTTTCAGCGCCCTGTGGTACATCGGCATAGAACAAAACGTCGACATTCTGCGGGCCCTGTTCAACCGGCTCGCCCACCAGGGGCAGTATGTCTTCAACTATCCCCAGTTCATCGTCCAATACGCGCTGATATTCCTCTGGGCGGTCTTTTACTACCTGAACAGGCGCAGGGTCGCCGGGAATCCGCCGGTGCTCTTCCAGCTCATCACCGCCTGCACCCCCTTCGGCGCAACGATTTTCCTCACCCGCTTTTCGGACACGATCCACAGGGCGGAATCGGTCCCCCTGAGGATGTCCCTCCACCTCGACGGGGTTATCATCGGGAGCTTCGTCCTCGCCATCAACCTCGTCATGTTTCACCTCTACATAAAGCTCCTTTTGGCCATGGAAGCCAGGGACTTCACCCTGGAAGTGGAAGCAACCCCGCCCCTGTGGACCGCGGAGACGGGCCTTTCCGCGGCCTTTGTCTCCAAATTCAGCCTTTCCTCCAGGGAACGGCAGGTGGTTGAATCCCTCCTGCAAGGCAAGACCTACCAGCAGATCGCGGACAGCCTGTTTATTTCAATAAAAACCGTCGAAACCCACCTCCGCAACATTTACCAAAAGACCAAAACAACCAACCGTTTCGCCCTCTACAACCTCATCAAGGGCTAAAAACGCCGCGGTCAGGGCAAACCCTGAGCAAATTTTTTTTCAAAATCAGGGCAAATCCTGATTAAAATCAGGGGAACCCCTAGT
>JAISTZ010000100.1 GCA_031272345.1 Spirochaetaceae bacterium
CGGCGCGAAGTTTAAGTCGTCCGGCATTTACCTGCACTACGCCTCCGGAAGCCCCGCTATATGGACGGTCAACACTACTGATGATGGCGCGGATAGCAGCGCCGTCACTGTCTCCACCGACGGGCTGGCGGCAACGTTCACAGTGTCTAATCAAACCACAGCCGCCACAGACAAAGTTGAGGTTGATGCGAGCGCCCTCGCGACCAACGCCAACAACGCGGGCGCCGTGGCAAGCGGCGTAGGGAGCGCGGGCGGAGCAGGGGCCTAAGCGACAACTTGAGTATCCATGCCCCTGGAGTTTTGGCTTTGCCGAAACTCCGAGGCAATTTTCGCAGCGAATTGCCCCCGTTCGAGAGAGCGGGGGCTTTTTTTTGTGTGGAAATGTCTCGCGCGGAGACCTGGCTGCCGACAGGCAGGCGTAAAGCACACAGGGTATATAAAATTACGAAATTTCTCTGCGGTCCCCGAGTCTCTGCGCGGGGTTTGTATGCAGCGGTCCCCGGCGACGCGCCACACAAGCGGCCCCGCTCAAGGGACCGTCTGCTTGACTATCGTGTTACAGTATGCTAAAATCACAAAGACACTTGTTTTCTGGAGGATATGTTAATGAGAACGCTCAATGTCGCTATATCTGATGTAGAATACGCAAAATTCGGCATAAAGCGTACCGAATTTGCTTTTTCTGACCTGTTGGACTTGGTGGGGCAGGAGATACGCCGCCAGAATCTGGACGATTGCGTGTCCCTCGCCGAAAAATACGGGCTTTCCGCAATGACCATGGATGACATCCAACGTGAAGTAACGGCAGTCCGGCAATATGCACAATAACATTGTTGACACAAACATTATTGTATCCGCGCTGATACAACGCAGTTACCCCTATCGTGTCGTCGAGGGCGAAGATTTTCACACCGCAAACCAAAGTGGATATTCTTACAGATAAAGGCGACAATAAATTCCTGGAACTTGCAAACGAATGTTCCGCTGATTTCATAATCACCGGAAATATGAATGATTTTACCTTTCCGGTGTACAGAACTACCAGAATAATAACCGCAAAAGAGTATTGGGAAATGTTTTTATAGCGCCCATACACCGCATATCCCCCCGCCCTGCCGCCGTGCTGGACGGCAGGGGGCAGAAGCCGCCTCCCCCCTTGCGGAAAAATCACCTTTGTGGTATCATCTGATAATGCGGGCCTTCAAGAACACCTGGTTTAACCGTTTTGCTGAAAAAGAGGCAATACAAAATAGTGAACTTTTGGCCATGGTAAACCGGATTGAGGCGGGGCATGCTGAAGCCAACCTGGGCGGCGGCGTTTTCAAAGAGCGGGTTGCCCGTCCCGGTGCGGGGAAATCGGGCGGGTATCGCGTGATTCTGTTCTTCAAGAGCGGGGATCGGGCGTTTTTTGTCTATGGTTTCACGAAGTCGGCGCGGGGAAATATCAGCAGGAAGGAACTGCGGGCATACAAGGAAGCGGCGAAGGATTACCTTCGTATGACCGACGAGCAGATTAATGAGCGTATAGCCCGGGGGCAGTTAATTGAAATTGGAGGCGGACATGAAAAAACAATATGAAAGCGAGGCGCTGCGGGTCATACACGAGGATATGACTGGTATGTATGAGGCGGGGATAATCAGCCGCGAGCGGATGCGAGAGTTCGACGAGCAGTGTCTTGTGTCCGAGCCGGCGGCGGCAAAGCCCAAGCGGTCCGCGCGGGAAGACCATGGCGGCAGAGCGCAGGTAACGGTCCCCGCCCACGCCGCCGGCGGCGCGTAGTACGCCGGAGCAAGGAAGCCGATATGCGGTTTATATTCCGTCTGGAGTTTTACCGGGCAAAGTGTTTACTTCCCCGCAAAGGCGTACATCCCAGCAAAGTTGTTGTCCATCTGAATTTGACAGGCGCACCGGAACAGCGATGCCTGTGCACCTCGCCCTGGGTTTGGGGGAATGCCTAAGGGTGGGCGACAAGGTCACTGCCCCATTGACTGCCCGTTATTCAGTAGTACATTTTTGAGTTCACCTGCCGAATACCCCGAATTGATAAGTTCGAGGATATACTTTCGGTCCTCCTCCCGGCCTTCTTCCCGGCCTCGTTGTATGCCGATTGCGACGCCATCTTTCCGGGCCTCTTCCTGCCAGACTTCCTTTGCGTCTTCCCAGTTCCATTCGGTAAACAGCATATTTATCACCTCCGAGGAATGCTCCTCTAAAAAATCTTTCAGTATGCCCCGCTCGATACAGTACCGTATCGCCCTTGTCATCCCCTGCCGGCGTTCATCCTCGTCCTTTTTCCCTTTGATCTGTGTCCGGGCCTCGTCCACAAACTTCGCGTAGCCCTCCAGGGTGCCGCTCTTCGCAAAGAGCCCCGCATTGTGCCCTTCGTTCACATTGTACACCCTCACCGTCAAATCCAGCATGGGAGCCGCCGTGCCCTCAACGTCGAGGTACGCATCGGAGAACCGCAGTGTCTGCTGGTCGGGCTGCGGCGCTTCCCCATTATACAACACCACAAACTCGGGGCGCGGTATCTCCATGCGTTTCTGCCGGTACAGCGCCTTGCTGCCGGTGATTTTTTCGTATACCCGGGCAATGTATAGCAAAAAGCGCAGGGGCATATTCGCATTTATTGTGGACTGGTGCTCGATCAGGACGACCAGCCGGTCCCCGATGGTGAAGGAGATGTCGTTGCAGCGGTCCATGAACAGGGCGTCCTGGAGGGTGTTGATGGTGATTGGGGTGTCCGCGCCGTAATTGCTGCCGGAGAGGGCGTTGTAGAGTTCCCGCAGACGGTCCGGGTCGCTGAAGAGAAGGGTGAACACACTGTCCTTGTACCGGGTATTCATACATATAATATACGGCGGTACGGAGGGCAAAGTCAAGGCGGCGGGGGGGCGGCGCCCGTTCCCACGGGCGGGGCGTTTTTGTAGTGGCGCCCCCCCTTGCGGAAAAATCTCCTTTGTGGTATCATCTGATAATGCGGGCCTTCAAGAACACCTGGTTTAACCGCTTTACTGAAAAAGAGGCAATACAAGATAGAAAGGAAGTATCAGAGCGAAGCGTTGATGGTTTGCCATGAAATGGCGCAGGATTTATACCGGACCGGTATCATTAACGAGGCGGAAATGCGGGAGTTCGATGAAGACTGCCTCGTTCATGAACCGGCGGCGGCAAAGCCGAAACGGTCCGCGCGGGAAGACCATGGCGGCAGAGCGCAGGTAACGGTCCCCGCCCACGCAGCCGGCGGCGCATAGTGCGCCGGCGTACAGGCGGCCTCCTGGAAACAGGGGGCCGTTTTTTTTGCGTTTTTTGCTTGACAGAACGGCGCGGGTGTGGTATGTTTAGGACAAGCCACTTGATGAGGCGGCTTTGTAGCCTCATCTGCCGAACCCGTCCCGGGGGTTCCTGGGGCGGGCGATTTTTTATCTGCCGATGAGAGCGCGTAATTCCTCATAGGTCCAAGAATACAATACACCAATTTTCTCAAAAAAGCAGAAAAAAATGCCGTCATCATGCCTTTCTTTCAGTTCTCCAGCTATTTTTGCCTTTATACTTCCCACAGACAAATCCGATAAAAGTCGGATGAAGACCGAATGCTCACGTCTATCCGGCTGGTCTCGCAGCAAATCCGCGCCTTGCTTGAAAGCCAGCCGGAACTCACCGCCCACAGTCGTCCGTGTCCCAGCGGTGGTCTTCATCTCTGTCACAACGCCATTCAATACGATGTCCGCGCATCGCCGCTCGTTTTCCCCCATCTCCCGTTCCGGCAGAAAGTACGCAACGCTTCCCCGGCTGGTGAGGATTCGCACCTGCGCCATCTCCTTTTCCCACTTGTCAGGTTCTTTGTCTCTTTCACTCAAACGCGATGCAGCCACCCAGATTCGCGCCTCGGTTTGCCCCCACTCCTCGCCGGGGAAAAGCAATGCTGCCACAGCACGGGTTTTTTCTGCCCGTGCGTCTACTCCGTCCATCGGAGCAAGTGTAGCACAAAATTGCGGTTTAGACAGCGGCAGGGGCAGTGTGCAGACCGGAAAAGCCGCGCTGGTTCCCCGCTTCTGCGGTTGCCGCTGGTACGCCGGACAAGCGAAAGCCCCTGCCGCAAGATAGGGGCTTTTTGGTGTAGTAGTATTGACCTCCTCTTTTTCTTATAGTATGCTTTTATCAAGATAGGAGATCATAAGACATGACCACCATTGCGGTAGAAGACACGCTGGCCCAGGACGCGCTGCGGCTTTCGGCGTATGAGACCATGGAAGCGGCCATGGAAGAAGCCCTCAAAGTTTTTATCGCGGCAAGACGCCGGGACACTATGGAGCGAGACAATGAACTGTTCGGGATGTGGAAGGACAGGCCGGAGATGGAGGATGTCGAGGGCTATGTACGGAACATGCGGAAGGGGAGAACCCTGCCGTGATTGACTCTGATGTGCTGATATGGTATCTTCGGGGCAACAAAAACGCAAAAGACCTCGTTGACAAAAATATTCCTTTCGCCATATCCGCAATCACCTACATGGAACTGATACAGGGCATGAGAGACAAACAGGAACTGTCTCTGTTCAAAAAGTATATGGAGAGGTGGTCCGTAGAAATCATTCCGGTCGACAAGAGCATTTGCGCAAAGGCGATGTACTTTGTCGAAACATATTTTCTGAGTCATTCTCTGGAATTGACCGACGCAATGATAGCGGCCACCGCACTGGAGAAACAGGAACCATTGATTACAGGTAATGAGAAGCATTACCGTTTTATACCTGACATTCAGTTAAATGTTTTCAAACCATAATTTGGACATGTCTTGAACACCAAGCCACCTCCTCTCCGGGGGGCCGTTTTTTTTGCGGCGCGGCTGAAAGCAGACGGAAAAAATAGCCGATAATGAAAAGCATGGACGCAGAAACAATCAGAGAAAACATAGGCTGGGTTTTGACCGCAGCTCCTGTTGCATGAGGTGGGAAAAAAATCGAAGCTCCCTGGAGGTTCACAATCTGGCTATGAAACCAGCCTGCCAAAAGGAGCTTCTAGATTAATTATCAGCAAAAAACTGGAAAAAGTCAAGCCCCAAAAGTGAAAAAAACAAGAAAAATGGCGCCGGCAATGGATTCCGGTGGAAGCCGGAATGACAGACCTCCCTGCCGGCGAGTTTCTTGGCAATGGATGCCGGGTCAAGCCCGGCATGACCCCTGTAACGTGTTGGAGGGACAGGCAGCGGACATGGTGCCAGGCACATGCGCCTGGCACCGGCACGGCATCATCCACATGGTGCCTGGCGCCGCGGCGCGGGCGCTTGCGTTTTCCCTTCCCCTATGCTATCCTGAGCCATGTCCCAACTGCTATATGACTATTCCTACAGAATGAGGCAGCAATTCCACCGGGCGATTGCGGGGACCATTTTTTTTATCCTGTGCCTCGTGGTGTGCCTCCTGCTGTTCCTGCACTTCGTTTTGTTTTCCATTTCCGTGCGCACCTATTCCATGGAGCCGGACACACGGCCGGGTCAACTGCTGTTCGTGTCGCCCCTCTTTTCCATGGAGCCCCGCCTGACCTTTCTCGAACTAAAAAGGGGGGACATGATTCTTGCCCAGCCCCGGATTGGAAAAAGACCGCCCCTTCCCGGACGCATCCTCGCCGGGATTGCGGCGTTTTTCACGGCCCAAAAGGCGACGCTCTTTGCCCCGGACTCGCCCAACACGGAGACTCCTATCCTTGCGCGGCTCCTGGGGGTTCCCGGGGACACGATTTATATGGAAAACTACGTCCTCCACATACGTCCGGCCGGGGCAGAACATTTTCTTACGGAATTTGAACTTGTCGAACAGGACTACAACATCCAGGTGACTGCCCTGCCAAAAAACTGGGACAACACCCTGGCTGTGGCTGGCGCCTTTCCCCCGGTCACCTTGGAAGCGGACCGGTATTTCCTGCTCTGCGACAACCGCACGTGCAGCGTTGACTCCCGAATCTTCGGCCCCATGGGGGAGGCCCATTTCAAGGGCAAGGCGGTGCTCCGGTACTTCCCCTTCGACGCCTTCACCTTTTTCTAGGGATGACCCCTTTTTTCGCCCCCCCAAAAGGGAGAGCCCTTGAAGGCCGCGGTGCGGGGTCCCTGTACGTGCACGTCCCCCTGTGCGCGGCAAAGTGCGCCTACTGCGACTTTTTTTCCCTCCCCCGGTTCAAATGGCGCGCCCTTGCTCCGGGCCGGGATGACGTGACCAACGCCTACCTCAAGGCCCTCCACAGGGACATCCGCCGCCAGCGCGATGGGGGAATCATCGGCCCCCTCAAGACCCTGTACATCGGCGGTGGGACCCCGTCTCTGCTGGGGGCGCGGGCACTGGCGGAGCTGATCGCAACGGCGGGGCTGCTTCCGGGCGCGGAAATCACGGTTGAGTCCAACCCCCCGGACGTGACCCCGGAGTTCCTTGCCGGGCTCTCCGCCGCCGGGGTGAACCGCCTTTCTCTGGGAGTCCAGTCCCTGAACAAGGACGCCCTGGCCGGGGTGTGCCGGGTCTACGGCTCACAGACCCCGGAGGAGGTGTCCCGCCGGGCCCTGGGGACAATCGCGTCACACTGGAAGGGCGCTTTCTCGGTAGATCTGATAGCGGGCCTTCCCAGGGAGACCCCGGAGTCCTTCGCCGGGGGGCTTGAGGAAGTCCTGTCCTACGGCCCCCGCCACATCTCCCTCTACGAGCTCACCCTGGAGGAGGGAACACCCCTTGCACGGGCGGTCAGCACGGGGGCCCTCCCCTACGATGACGAAGCCGCCGAGGGCCTCTGGCTTTCCGGCAGGGACGCCCTGGAAGCGCGGGGATTCACCCAGTACGAGGCGTCGAACTTCGCCCTGGAGGGCTGTGAGTGCCGCCACAACGGGAACTACTGGGCCCTCGGCAACTATGCAGCCGCAGGGGCGGGCGGAACCGGGACCCTGGTCTTTGCGAATCTGGCCCAGGCCGGCATGGGGGACACCGCGGCCATCCGGTACACCATGAGCCCGGGACCGGACTACGTGGACTCCGGGGGGAACGCCGGCACGGTGGAGGAACTAACCAAGGGGGTCCTTCTCTTTGAGGCCCTCATGCTGGGCTTCCGAACCCGCACCGGAATCCTTGGGCCCGCATTTTCCACCCGGTTCGGCCTCCCCCTGGAAGACGCCATCGGCGCGGCGGGCGGCGTCTTTGCGCGCTGGCAGAGCCGGGGCCTCGCGGTCCGCAGGGAAACCCCGGAGGGTCCCCGGTACGCCCTCACCAGGGAGGGGCTCCTCTTCCACAGCCGATTCATGGGCCAGATTGCGGCCCGGAAAGAGTAGCTTTCACTCTGGGGCGGCAAAAATCCCTTCCACTTTTACGCGCACCGAGAGGCCCCGCTGCCGGATGGTCCAGGAGGCGGAAGCCGTCACCTCGCCGGACGCGCCCTTGGTGTTCCGCCGTCCGTCGTACCGGAGGCGCAGGTCCGGGATTGCGGCATAGGCCCCGGCGTCCTTCCCCCTGGGGGCTTTTATCCGCGGGGACGCGGCGAGGGAGGCGGAGTATTCGTCCTTTAGTTCCTGGGGGAATTTTTTGGGGTAGAGTTTGTACGAGCCCGTGAGGGTGAATTTGGCGAAGGGAAGGGCCGCCGCCAGGGTGACGCCCCCTCCGGCGGCGGTGTCGCTTTCCAGGAGAATGTCCTGCTGCTGTTCCGCGGCCTTCCAGTTGTTGAAAAACCCGTGTATCTTGCCCGAAAGGCCCCCTCCGGCCACACCAAAGGCCGCCCTGGTCTGGTAGAACCCGGTGTTCCCGTCCCAGGAACCGGCGACGCCCCCGGTGACCGAGACGGCGCGCCCCAGGGGGTAGGCCGCCGTCAGGTTGAGGGCCGTCTTTTCACGCTCCGGGGACAGGGCGTTCTTGGGGGTGTAGAAGTCCTCCTTTGCGGAAAAAAACTTCCCCTTCAGGGTGACGACTCCCTTCCCCAGGGGAAAGGGGAAGGCGATTTCCGCCCGGCCCCAGGGTGAATAGCTCCCAAAGGGGGACTCCGCGAACCCCCAGGCCCCGTAGAACAGCGCGGGGGGCGTCCTGGGAAAGAGGGGCTGCCGGAGGGTCACTTCCGTCAGGCAGGACGAGAAGGTCCCGGCGGCAAAGTAGGGGGTGGACAAGAACCAGGAGGTCTCCTCCTTGGGGGCGAGGCTGTACGAATAGCCCCCGACGGACACCTGCGCCTGGGACTTCCCCCGTTGTCCCGCCACGGGCAGGATGCTCTTCGCCGTTGTCACCAGGATCCGACCCCCGGCGACGCCGTCCCTGTTCCAGTAGCCCTCCCCCAGGACCGCGGTGTCCGGGAGGGGCCGCGCCTTCATCACTAGGGAAAGGCCCAGGGGATGATTCCCCAGGCTTCCGGGGAGGCTGCTCGCGGCGCCCACTGCCGGAACGGAGGCGCTCCCCGCGGCGCTCGTGTAGGACGTGGGCACGGGATTCTCCAGCCGGGAGAGCGCCCTGGGTTTGACCAGATACCCCCCCGCAACGATGAGGTTCGCAAAGGTGACTTCCCCTGCGGCTTCTCCCTTGGCGGTGGTTCCGGCAACGAGGGAATCCCAGGAGGAGAAGTCCCAGCCGGTGACGGGCCCCGCGGCCTCCCCTGCCAGGAAAATGTTGAAGTGTTTCAGGCCGGCCTTGACGGTCAGGGCGGCGTCCAGCTCTTCGTCCTCATACACGAGGGCATGGGAGACGGACACCTCCTGGGCCCCCGCCCCCGGGGCCGACCCCAGGGCGAAGCCGAGGGCCGCCGCGGCAAGAGCTCCGCGGGACATCCGGGCCGCAAGGGGCCGGGCGAACATTTTTTGTGCTTTCATGTAGCTTAGATATGGTGGGGACCGTGCGTTTTTGGACACTTTTTGGGGAAAAATCGAAAAAAAAGCCGGGCAAAACCCGGCCTTTTGCGGCGAACTGGACTTGAACCAGCACAGCTCGCGCCACTAGCACCTCAAGCTAGCGTGTCTACCAATTCCACCACCGCCGCAGGTAGAAAAATCCTATCAGAAATCAAAAAAAAAGTCAAGCGAGGGGAACGAAAATTTCAAAAAAACCCGCTTTTAATTCCCCGCCCCAAAGCACGCAACCCGGCGGCCTTCACCCTGGGGAAGGAGGGGTGGCTTTTCCCTGGCGCAGCGCTCTGCGGCGTTGGGGCAGCGGGCAAGGAACGCGCAGGAGGAGGCGGGGTCAGGGGGGGGCGCGCCCGCCCGGGGTGGGGGAGCCGATGCACGGGATTGTTCCCCGGGCTTGACGCTGTCAAAGAGGAGCTTGGTGTAGGGGTGCAGGAAGCGCTCGTGCAGGTCCCTGGCGGGGGCCTCTTCCATCAGCTCCCCCCGGTACATCACCCCCACCCGGTCGCAGAAAAAGCAGGCGATCTTCAGGTCGTGGGTGATAAAAATCATGGAAAGGGCACGGTTTTTGCGCAGATCCAGGAGGAGGTTCAATATCTGCCCCTGAATCGACACGTCCAGGGCGGAGACCACCTCGTCGCAGAGGAGCAGCTCCGGCTGCATGAGGAGGGCCCTGGCAATGGCGATCCGCTGGCGCTGGCCCCCGGAAAAATCCTGGGGACGGCGGTCCAGGTCGCCCGGCTGGAGGCCCGTCTCTTCGAGAATCCCCCTGGCCTCGGCGAGGGCCGCTTCCCTTCCGGGCCATTTTGCGGACCACCGGTACCCGGAGAGGAGGATGTCCCGCACCCGGAGCCTGGGGTTGAGTGACCGGGCCGGGTCCTGGAAGATGTATTTTGCCCGTTCCCGGAAGGCCCGCAGGGACCGCCTGTCCATGGCGCGGATGTCCCGGGCGGTCTCTCCGTCGTGGAAGATGATGGCCCCCCCGTCGGCCCGCTCCATCCCCATGATGAGCCTGGCGGTGGTGGTCTTGCCGCAGCCGGATTCCCCCACCAGGGCGTAGGTTTCCCCCCGGTTCAGGGTGAAGGACACCCCGTTCACGGCGGTGACAAAGTTCCCCAGGGGGGCGAAAAATCCCGCCTCCGCGTTGAAACGCTTGCGGAGGTCCCGTATTTCAAGCAGGGGCGCCGTGGTCATTTAGAACCGTGATTCCAGTTGGGCCACGATGTCCGCGAACCCCCCGAGGGCGCTCCGCACCGGGGCAGGGCTTTCCATGTCGACCCCCGCCAGGCGGAGGCTTTCCAGGGGATACCGGGAGCCCCCGGAGCGGAGGAAGGCGAAGTAGTCCTCCCGCTCGGACGCGCCCCCGGTGAGCACCCGGTCCGCAAGGGCAAGGGCCGCGGAGATGCCCGTGGCGTACTTGTACACGTAGAAGGCCGAATAGAAGTGGGGTATCCGGAGACCCTCAAGGTCGCTCACGTCTTCGAGGACCATGGCGGGGCCGAAGTAGTCCCCAAGGAGCCCGCGATAGACCGCCCTGAGGGCGTCCACCGTGAGGGGCTCCCCCTGTTCCGCCATGCGGTGGGTCCTGTCCTCAAACTCGGCGAACATGGTCTGCCGGTACAGGGTGGCCACGATGTCCGCGGCCCTCATGCACAGGAGATAGGTTTCGGTCGCCCTGTCCGGGGCGGTCTTAAGGAGATGCCGGAAGAGGAGCTCCTCGTTGAAGGTTGACGCCACCTCGGCCTCGAAGATCGTGTACTGGTAGTTCTGGAAGGGGTTGGACCGGGCGGAATACCAGGAGTGCATGGAGTGGCCCCCCTCGTGGGCGATGGTGAACACGTCCCGGAGCAGGTCGTCCTTGTAGTTGAGGAGGATGTAGGGGCAGCTGCGGTAGGTCCCGGAGGAAAATGCCCCGGAGCGCTTCCCCCGGTTTTCGTACCGGTCAACCCAGCCCGAAAGGAGTCCCCGCCGGAGGGTGTCCGTGTAGTCCGTCCCCAGGGGCGAGAGGGCCCGGCACACCAGATCCGCCGCAGATTCGTAGGGGGTGACGGTCTTGAGGCCCCCAACCAGGGGCACGTACACGTCGTAGTGGCGCAGCTCGGCCAGGCCCAGGGCCCGCGCCCGCACCTGGTAGTACCGGTGGAGGGCGCCCAGGTTCTCCCGCACGGCCCCAACCAGGCTGTCGTACACCGCGCCGGGCACCCTGTCCGGGAACAGGGCCATGTCCCTGCACGAGGGGTAGCCCCGGCTCCGGGCCTCGAAGATGTCCTGGGTGACGCTCCCCTCGTAGAGCCCGGCAAGCACGTTTTTGTGGCCCTCGAAGGCCGAATAGAATTGCAGGTACGCCCGCTGCCGCAGGTCCCTGTCCTGGTCTTCCATGAAGGACGAGAAGGAGCTCTGGGTGAGGGGCCGCGCTTCCCCGTTGACGGTGATTGCGCCGAAGTCCATGTCCGCATTGGTGAGGAGGGAAAAGGCCCTGCCGCTCGTTCTGGCGGCCCCGGTCTGAAGGGCGAGGATTTTTTCTTCCGCCGGACCGAGCACGTGGGGCTTCAGGCGGAGCATTTTTTCCAGGAAGAAGCTCCAGGGCGCAAATTCCGGTGCTGCAAGCCAGGGCCGGATGCGCTCTTCGGGAATCCCCTGGAGCTCCGGCAGAAAGAAGCTGTGGGCCGCCTCGTATTCTGTAAGGGCCATCACGAAACGGGTCTGCTTTTCCTGGGCCGCGCTGTCCCCGGTGTCCGCCGACGTGAGGAGGGAGGCGTAGCAGCCCACGGCCTCGGCGGTCTCCTCGAAGGCGGCCCAGACTGCGAGCCCCCCCAGGAGCCCCTCCGGTGAGGTACCCAGGGTTCCCCTCCGGCAAACCACGGCCGCCGAGAGCGCACCCAATGACGCGAGGGCCCCCTCCCATTCGCCATCGTCCTTGAACAGGGACGTGAGGTCCCACTTGTATTCCGGCGGTATGTCCCTTCGGAGGGGGATGTCCCTGGTTTCCATGGCTATTGCTCGTCCAGGGGGACCTTGACGGTCTGAGTCTTGCCGTTCCGGAGGACAGAGAGGGTGACCGTATCCCCGGGCCGCTTGCTTTCCAGGAGCGAATAGTAGTCCGCGATGGAATCGACCTTGACGCCGTCGATGGCGGTGATGATGTCCCCCCCCAGGTAGATCGTCTGGGCGTTCAAGCTGGAGCCGTACCTGACCGCCTCGGTTCCCGCCCGGAGCCCCGCCTTGGCGGCCCCGCCGGTCTTGGGCAGTTCCGACACCAGAAGCCCCTGGGTTGTGGAAATTTTTGCGTACTGGGCGATGTTCCGGTTGAGCTGCACGAGCACCCCCTTGATGATCCCCCGCCGCACCTGGCCGTACCGGATGAGGTCGTTCACCACCCGCTTGGCCGTGTTAATCGGCACCGCGAAGCCCACCCCGGCGGAACTGCCCGAGGTGGAGGCGATCATGGTGTTCACCCCGATCATCTTGCCCTGGGTGTCCAGCAGGGGGCCCCCGGAGTTGCCGGGATTGATGGCCGCGTCGGTCTGAATCATGTCCCGGATGATGGTGTTGTTGGAATTGCGGATGGGACGGCCCAGGCCCGAGACGATTCCCGTGGTGAGGGTGCGCTCCAGGCCGAAGGGATTCCCTATGGCGATGACCTTCTGCCCCACCTTGAGGCCCCCGGAGTCCCCGAAGTCGATCGTCTTTAAGTCAACCCCAGGGGGGGGGTCGAACTTGAGCACCGCGATGTCGCTGGCCGTGTCGGACCCCACCACCTTGCCCTCGTGTTGGGAGCCGTCGGGGAGGGAGATGTAGATCCTGTTGGCGTTGGAAATGACGTGCACGTTGGTGACCACGTAGCCCTTTTTGTCGATGATGGAGCCCGATCCCGCGCCGCCCTCCTGGAGTATGGGTTCCAGGAACCAGTTTATGGCCATGACCTGGGTGTTGATGTTCACCACCGCCTCGTTGCACGTCTCGTAGACCCTGATGTTCTGTTCCTCGTCCTGGGTGTACGCGGGAGCGGACGCGGCCTGGAACACCGCCCAGGCGGCCAGAATCGCCCCAAGGACAAGAGCCCTGGAATATGACTTCATGGGTTTCCTCCGGGTAAAAATTTCTTTTTAAGGGCCTCCACCACGATCGGGGGGGCCATGCTGCTCGTGTCCCCCCCGAAGGCCGCCACTTCCTTGATGCTGCTGGAATTGAGCACGAAGAACCGCTGCTCCGTGGGGATGAAAATGGTTTCTATCTTTGGGTAGAGGGCCTTGTTGATGACCGAGATGTCGAATTCGTACATAAAATCTTCGATGTTCCTGATTCCCCGGATGAGGATGTCGATCCCCGTTTTGGCGGCGTAATCGGCGATGAGGCCGTCGTGGATGTGCACGGAGATATTGTCCCACCGGGCCGCAAGATTCTCCAGCAGGACGAACCGTTCCTCGGGCAAAAAAAGGGCCTTCTTGTTCCGGTTGACCGCAATCACCACGTGAATCTCCTCGAAGATAGCCCGCGCCCGCTCGATGATGTTGAGGTGTCCGAAGGTCGGCGGGTCGAAGGACCCGGGGAAAATCGCCTTTGCCATGGAATCACAGTAGTACGCGCCGCCGATTCAGTCAAGGGGGCGTTGTGCGCAAAAAGTCTCCGGAGGGAGAATCCGGTTTTGCTGCGGTTTTTGATTGACGAGGGCCCCCTTATGCCGTATACTATTCGTGTATGGTCAAATTTTTCGTGCCGGTCTGTGTATTTTTTGTGTTCCTCGGCGCGGTTTCCTGTGCCGCCGTCCCCCCGGCGGAGGGCGCACTTCAACCTGCGCTCCCGGTTCCGGAGGCGGGCGAATCCCCCTCACCGGCGGAGGGCGCGGTCAGTCCGGCGGAAGTCGCCGAGTACGAGCGTTCTGTCGGCGATCTGGCGGAAGCGGTCCCCCTGGAAACCTTCGTGGCTGACAAAAACGCCGTCATGTCCGCCATCAGGGAACTGGAGGCCGCCATGCGGAACGGGGATGCGGCCCTGTGGCGCGTCTACCTTTCCCCGGATTCCAAATCCTACCTCAGTGATCCCGCGAACATGAAACCCATAACAGACCGGCTGCGCAACAAGATTCGGATTCAGAGTGACGAAGAATATTTTAAGTACGTGTTTATCCCTTCCCGGCGGGGCCGGACAATTGACGAAATCCGTTACATTTCCCCCGAAGAAATCAAGGCGGTGGAGGTGCGTCAAAACACCGACATCATTTATTATTATTTTGAGAATTATGACGGCAAATGGCTTGTAAAGCTTGACGCCATGCAGGATTAGGCTGCGGTGAAATCCGATTGGAACCCATGGAGGTACTATGAAAAAACTTTTGTCTATGTGTGTGTGCATGATGTGTCTCTGGTCCCTCTGCGCCCAGCGGCGGACAGAGACGACGGCGGAGGAAGCCTATCTGAGCACCAGCTCCGAACTCCTCGTAGGAATCCTGGCGGAACAGCCCGACATTGAATCCAAGCTCGACGCCCTCGAAGAGGCGGCAAACATCATCGACACCGGTCACGCCTCGGACAACATCCGCAAAACCCTGGAGGCTCTGGCGGGTGAAGGCACGATGGTGGAGTCCAGGCTGAACGGCAGGCTGATCAACAATTACTTCGAGGTGCGTCTGCGGGCCTGTGAATTGCTCGGAAAAATTCACACCCCCCAGGCAAAGGAAGCTCTCAAGCAGGTATTGGCCGCCGATTCTGAACCAAGTATCATGGCGTCCGCGGTCCGCAGCATCGGCGCTATCGGCATAAACGACGCCAACGACGACGCGGTCATAGCGATTACCGAGGCCGTAAAGAAAAACAACAACGCCGGAAACGCGGACAGCAACCTTGCGGCGGCGGCCCTGGAATCCCTGGAAAAGCTCTTTTCCAAAATAGAGCGCCCCGAAAACCGGAAGGCCGTGCTCGAATCCATCGCGGAGATTTCCGTAAATTGGAAATACAACGTTGACGTCCGTACCAGGGCAAAGGAGCTTCACAAAAAACTGCAACGGAACATCCCGGGGGCGTAGTTTTTTTTTCCGCATCAACCGGATTTTACCCAACCGCGTTCTCTTCCGCAATGCGCCCCCCTTCCATGCGGAGAATTCTGGAGCAGAGTCTCCGGGCTTCGGCGATGTCGTGGGTCACCAGGATGCCCGTAAATCCCAGTGTTCCATTGAGGGCGGCTATCTCCGAGGCGAGTTTTGCCCGGAGGGGGGCGTCCAGGGCGGAGAGGGGCTCGTCAAAGAGCACCAGGGCTGGTTCCACGATAAGGGTCCGCGCCAGGGCGACCCGCTGGGCTTCACCCCCGGAGAGGGTCTCCGGGTAGCGTTTTTCAAAGCCCTGGAGCCCGATTTTACGCAGCCACTCGGCGGCCCGTTCCCGGGCTTCTCCCCTGGCAACTCCCCGGCACCGGAGTCCGTAGGCGATGTTGTCCTCAACCGTAAGGTGCAGAAACAGCGCCGGGCTCTGGAACACCATGCCGACGCCCCGCTTCCCCGGGGGGAGCCGGGAGATGTCCCTGCCCCCCAGGGTCAGGGTGTGGTTCCCCTCCGGCGGGATGAGTCCGGCGATCAGGTTGAGGGCCGTGGTTTTCCCCGACCCCGACGGGCCGGTGATGGCGGTCATGGAGCCCCGGTCCGCCTGGATGGAAAGGTCAATTTTCATGGAATCCCAGGTTTTCTTGAGGTTCTTTGCGCAAAAAAAGGGTTCCCCCGTCATGGCCGGCCCTCCCTGGGAACACGCTGAAACATCCGGCGCTTTCCATTGGGAACACGCTGAAACCCCCGCTGCTTTGCGGCAGGGGGCCTGGAGGCGAGGTCCGCCAGCACAAACACCGCACCCGCCGCCAGGATGAGCGCCAGGCCCGCCGCCGAGGCCTGGTTCATCCGGTAGGACCCGGCGAGTCTGTAGGTGTAGAGCGCCAGGGTGTCGAACCGGGGGATCGCCAGCATCAGGGGGAGGCCGGCGTCAGCGGCGGCGGCGGCAAAGCAGAAGGCAAAGCCCGTGCACACCCCCCGCCAGGACTGGGGGAGGAGCACCCGGAACACCCCGTCGAGTCCCCTGGGGGAAAGGAGCCGGGCCGCCCGAATCACCTCCGGGGGGACGGCTTTAAATGCCGTGGCTATCTGCTTGTACGCCAGGGGCCACAGGAGGGCGGCCCTGAGCACGATGTAGAGTCCCTCGGAGCCCCGGCGCGAAAGGAGCATGGCCCCATAGCCCACCACCACCGGGGACACCGCCAGGGGCAGGAGGGGCAGGGTGCGGATTGCCGTGTTGGGGGGCCTCTCCCCCGGGCGGAGGAAGACCGCGCAGTAGGCGAAGGCCCCCGCCAGGGCGAGGAACGCGGAAAGCCCCGAAGCCCTGAGGGTCGTGCCCAGGGCCCGGTAGAACCCGGGATTCCTCCCCAGGGGCATGAATGACGAAGGACGGATTCCCCGCAGGACGACCGCCCCGATGGGGGCGAGCAGGAAGAGGGTGACGGGGACCATGAGGGCGGCGAATCCCGCTTTTTCCGGGAGGCCGTGCAGTTTTTGTGCCGGAGAATCCTGGGCGAAGGAATTCCCGTAGGTCCTGGCGGAAATTTTCTGGGTTGTCCCGATGAGGACCATCACGGCCATGGCGCAGGCGGTTTCCACCGCCGCCAGGGGCGCGGCTCGGGCCGGGTTCAGGGATGACCGGGCCGCGTGGTAAATTTCCACCTCAAGGGTCGCCGTGCCCAATGCCCCGAAAAGCAGCACGATGATGAAGCTGAAAAAGCAGAACAGGAACACCAGGCTCCCGGAGGCCGCGATCGCCGGGACGAGGGCCGGGAGGGTCACCGTGCGGAAGGTCCGCCAGGGGCTTGCCCCAAGGATCGCCGCGGCCCTGGGGGGGGCCGGGTCCAGGTGTTCCCATGCGTCCGCGCAGGTCCTCATCACCAGGGGGAAGTTGTAGAACCCCTGGGCCAGGATGATGCCGTAGAAGGAATAGGGGAGGGGCCGTCCCGGAAGGAGTGCGCCCAGGGTTCCCTTCGCCCCGAAGACCGACACGAAGCCTATGGCCAGGAGGAGGGACGGGTAGGCCAGGGGGACCGCCGACAGGGCCGACAGGGCTCCCCGGCCCGGAAAGCGCCTTCGGGCGACAAAAAACGCCGCCGGGAACCCCGCGCCCAGGGCGATGAGGGTGGAAAAGAGCGCCTCCTTCACCGTAAAGCCCAGGGCCCGCAGCAGTTCAGGGCGCATCGGCCCCCCCGGCGAGGAGGGCCGTCACCTTGTCTACCACCCCGGCAAGCTCTTCCTCAGGCACGGCGGCGAGTCCCGTCACCTCGGCCCCCGCGGGGATGAAGGTCTCCCTTGCCGAATAGGACGCCGGAAGGGGCGCGGCCCGGTTCACGGGGTACATCCACTGGGTAAGGGGGAGTACTGCCTGGGCCTCCGGGGAAATCAAAAAGTCGAGGAAGGCCTGGCCGCCCTTTTTGTTGGGCGCGCCCTTCACCAGGCAGGCCGCTTCAATCTGTCTGGGGTGCCCCTGGGGAAAAATCAGGGCCTTGTAGCGGCTGGTGTTGTCATATTCGATGTGATAGGGGGGGCTCGTGGTGTAGCTTATCACCAGGGGGGCCTCGCCCTGGGTGAACAGTCCGTACCCGGCGCTCCACCCCGGGGCCATGGTGAGGATGTTGGGTCTGAGGGCCTTCCAGTAGTCCAGGCAGCCCTCCCCGAAGGCCGCCGCGGTCCAGGCGACAAAACCCAGGCCGGGGGTGCTCGTGCGGGGGTCCATGAGGATGAGTTTCCCCCTGAACCGGGGGTCCAGGAGGTCCTCCAGGGACGCGGGGGGCTCGATGCCGGATTCGCTGTCGAAGATGAGGGCGAAGTAGCTCCAGTCAAAGGGGGTGAAGAGCCGGTCGTCCCCCAGGGCGAGCTCCCTGGGGATAATCGCATCCCCGTCCCTGGGCGTGTAGGGTTCGGCGACGCCCTCTTTGCGGGCAAGGCCGGCCATGTTGTTGTCGATCCCCAGGAGCACGTCCGCCTGGGGGGATGATTTTTCGAGGACCCCCCTGGAGAGGGTCTGCACCGCGTCCCCCGTGTCGATGAAGGTGACCGTGAGGCCGGTCTTTTCCTGAAAGAGCCGCGCCAGGGCCGGAGCGGGCCCCCACTCGGCGACGAATGAGTCGTAGGCGTACACCACGACTTCCCGGCTGCGCTTTTCCTGGGCGGCGTTTTTGTCGCACCCCGCCGCAAGCGCGGCAATGACAAAAATCAGAATGAGTTTGAAGGATTTCATAACTCCCTCCGCCGGTATTATCCGGATCAGGTTGGGAAGGCCATGCGGCCCTCCTGCGGGTATGTTCTCAGCGAACCGGACGCGCACTGCGCGCCGCGATTCCGCACCCCGGTCAAACGTATATTATAATGAAGGCTGAAAAAAATGCAAGGGGATTCTTTCCGCTGTGGCTGCGCCGGGGACGCATAAAAGCCGGCTACAAACAGAACGCCGCGTAGTGGGGCAGCGACAGAATCCCATCGGCCTTGCCGAAATTTTTTTCCGAAAAACGAATCGAATAGGCCGGTTTGTACCGCTGAATAAACTGATTCAGGCTTTTTGAATGGGTTTTAAAGCTCTTTTTGACTTCAACTCCGATGATGTCCGCTCCCTGCTGGAGCACAAAGTCAAGCTCTGCGGTATGTTCGCTTTCCCAGTAGTACAGGGGATGGTTGTTCGCCCGAAGCGCCTGGGCAATGTAGTTTTCCGTGAGGGCCCCCATGAACACATTGGGGTCGCCGTTCAGGATGGTCTGCAAGGCGATGCCCGACTTCATCGTAAGGAGCCCCACATCACTCATGTACAGCTTAAAGGACGACAGATCCGCATATACCGCAATGGGATTCACCGCCTGGCCAAGCCTCTGGCATTTGAGGGCGATACCTGCCTGGGCCAGCCATTCGATGGATGCGCCGAAAAGCGCAGCGCTGCCTCCCCGCTGCACCACCTTGTACTGGAATTTTTTGTTTTCCTTGGAAAGCTGCGCGGGTATTGAATCAAAACATCCCCGGATCTTCACCGTGTCGGACTTTCCGGCGTATTTCGCCATGTCGGCCACATAGTTGTCGGCGATGTTGCTTTGGATATTCTGCACCAGCACGGTGTTTTTATGTCCGGCAAACTCGCTGACACAGGCGGGCATACCCCCCACAATCAGATAGCAGCGGTAGAGGTCAATAGCTTTTTGATGCAGACCGGCGGGCAAGGGCGTACAGGACCCGAAGGCGTCACGGATTGCCTCCGCCAGGCGATCTTCTCCCAGGGCCCAGAGGAACTCCTCAAAGTCCAGGGGGTAGAGTGACAGGTTTTCAACCTTGCCAACAGGGAAGGAATACCGCTCCCGGTTAATTGCCACACCAAGGAGACTGCCGGCGGCGGCCACATGGTATTCCGGCGCCTTCTCGCAAAAATACTTGAGCGCCGTAAGGGCCCGCTCGCAGCTTTGAATCTCGTCCAGAATGATGAGGGTTTCCCCGGGAATAACAGGAACGCCCCCCAAAGTCTCCAGATACCGGATAAGCCGCCCGGGTTCAATATTGCCCGCAAAGTATTCCGCCGTATGTATGTCCGTCTCAAGGTTGACGTAGACCCTGTGGGTAAAGTGCCGCTCGCCAAAGTCGTTCAAGGTGAAGGTCTTCCCGGTCTGCCGGGCTCCGAAGAGCAAGAGGGGCATCCGTTCCCGGTCCTTCCATTCCAGCAGCTTTTGCTCGATTTTCCGCCTCATGGACAAAATTTACGTGATTTTGAACTTTATGTCAAGAAAAATAGGAAAAATGATGATTTTTGTTGAGATAAAGTTCATCCAGGCAGGTTTTTGGCCTTGCTACGAAGAGTACCAATCCTGGGAAAAATCAGTCCATTTCCAGGGGAAAATCAGCTTTCTTACCCCACAACCCAGCGAAACGTTCCATACACATCTCGTTCTTGAATGCTAATAATAGTCTTTGGTAATCATATTCCGGTTGGTATCCTAATTCCTGTTGCGTTTTTGAAATGTCATGTATAAATTGAGGAGCATCTGGTTTTTCAGGGGAATATATTATTTGTGATTTTTTTTCGGGATTGCAAAATACTTCGACAATTCCTCTGATCTGTTCTTCAAGAGAAACGCCAATACCACGGCCAACGTTATACATTCCACCGTTCAATTCAGATTCTATCGCTCTTTCAAATATTTGGCACAAATCACCAATATAAGTAATTTCTTTTTTACGTTCAGCATTGCCCCAAACTTCTATTGTCGCCCCTCTAATTGCCTGTTCAATTAAAAGCCGGTAGGCTATCCATTTCTTCTTGCCATTAACATAAAAAAATGGATTTGGGTGATAGGCGTAAATCGTTGGCAACCTGAAAACGAAGCGTTGTATTCCATATTCATAAAAATAATGTTCAATCAAATCAACCGCTGCATTTTTACAAATAGCATAGACCGCATGATCACCAGTCAAGGGGAATTTTTTTTCTATGTCTGCCGGGATTGGTTTCTGAGTTTCCATTAGCCATTTAGAATCCGCATGACTTTGAGTAAACAGCATCTTCTTTACTCCCCCTATACGGGCATATTCGAGAACGTTCAACGTTCCAGTCAAAATAGAATCTATATATTGCTGTGGATAATACTCCCGCATGGTCGCAGGCATTATACCGGCGCAATGTAATATTACATCAGGTTTCATGCCATCAAGCGTAGAAAATTCATTTTTGTTTGAAATATTGACGGAAAAGTATTGGATGCCGTGCTCATGAAAAAAACCATTATCTGATTTTCGTCTTCCGGAGGCGATTATGTCATAACCTTTATCCTTTAAATAAAGCGCCGAATAAGCTCCTACCGTACCCGTGGCGCCAAATATTAAAATTTTTTTCATTTTACAATGCTCCTCTGTTTTCCTCAGTATAAACGCCGCCGTTCATTTTGTCAATCCCCTTCTGTTAAATCATAAGTATCTGACATTTCCCTGCTTATAAGTTCTTTTTAAAGAAGCATCTGCAATAGTGTAAAATTCATAAAACCGTTTCATATCCCACAAACAGCATCGCGCGGATTGTTTCAGGTGAATTGAACATCATCACAACTCCACTTTTACCCACCGCGTCATGTTGTCCATTTTTTCTATCATCTCTTCCTGTGAATTAAACTTGAGTATCATCGTCCCCAGGGTGCCGTTTGATCCGGTAAAGGCGTCGATTTTGTCTCCGGCGCTGTAGAGCATTTCAAACTCCACGAGGTTGTTCTTACGAAAATCTTCGTCAATCCACACATCACGCAGTACACCCGCCTTCATGCTGTGTACCATATAACAGGACCAATGACCCGCCGGTTCCACCATCTTCAAATCCGAACAATCAATACCCATCGCGGCTTTTATCGTATACTCCACCATGTCGACGCCGGTCGCGTATTTGGTAACCTGGGGAATCAAATTGCCGCCGTTTCGTGGGCCGACCTCCATCAAATACACATTCTCGTCCCTGTCAATTCTGATGTCAAAGTTATACGCGCCGGTTTTCATATCAAGGAGCGTCAGGAGCCGCTGAATTTCCCCGTGAATCTTGTCGTGAATATGCCGTGGCTTGATATACGGCCAACTCTCGCCAATGGGGACAAACGGGTTGTTGGAATCCCCCTCAAAGTGTTCGTTGGCAAAACAGCGAAACACCAGTTTCCCATTGACTGAAAACCCGTCACCCGCTATCTGGTAACCCTCCTTTTCAACAAACTCCTCAATGATAAACCGCTTCGCCCGTGAAAACGCCAGCGCGTATTCAATGTGCTCTCGCAATGATTGTGCGTCAGTCAGTTTTGTAACGCCCTTGCTTCCCGACGAATCCACTGGCTTAACGAGAACCGGCATCTTGAAAGCGCCAATATCAGCAACCGCGTCCTGTATCGCACCATAACCTTTTGCCCTGGGGGTATGAAAATGATGCGCCGCAAGAAACGCACGGAATTTGTCCTTGTTCGCCAGTATTTCAACCGACTTGAACGGACTCGTCGGAAGCCCCATCTTTTCACACACATAGGCGGCAGTGGGCGCGGCGGGGTCCGAGGCGTAGCACACAACGCCGTCCATTTTCAGCCGCCGTGCAAGCGACAGCACGGCCTCCTTGTCGGTGGTGCTCACATTGTAATACTCATGGGCGAATTTATGCCCGGGGTTTTCAGGCGAGTAATCGCAGGATATGACATGAAAGCCCATCGCGGCTGCGGTTTTTATTGACGGCGTCTGGAAATGCGAACCGCCCAGCATAAGGACTTTTCGTTTCATATCA
>JAISTZ010000008.1 GCA_031272345.1 Spirochaetaceae bacterium
CCGACGGCGTCCCCGTCACCGCGGATGACGTGATTTTTTCCATTAATACGGCTTCCAACCCGGCGGTCAAGGTGCAGGACCCGAGCACCCTGCGCGACATCGTGGGCGCCACCGACGGCGGCCTCTGGGCAGAGGGCGCTTCGGGCCTGAGCGGGGTCAAGAAGGTCGACGACCACACCCTCACCATCGAGACCAAAAACAAGATCACCCTGAATGCCTTCCTGCTCACCCTGGGCCAGTGGATCCGCCCCTTCCCCAAGCACATTGTGGAAAAAATCGAGCCCGAAAACATCGTCAAGAGCGAGTTCTTCCAGAAGCCCAACGTCACCAACGGGGCCATGAAGTTCAAGGAATACGTGCCCAGCCAGTATCTGGCCCTGGAAGCTAACGAAACCTATTTCAAGGGCCGCCCGAAGATCGACGCCCTCAACTTCAAGATTCTCTCGGGCACCCAAATCACGGCCCAGCTCGAAAGCGGCGAGGTCGACCTCAACTTCCCCGGGGTCGGCTACCTTCCCCAGGACGACTACGAGCGCCTGGAAAAGATGCCCCACATCAACGCCAAGTTCGGCAAGCCCGGAAACGTGCAGAATCTCTTCTATAACACCAAGGTCCTCAACAACGTCAAACTGCGGCAGGCCATGGACCTGGCGATCGACCGGGAGTCGATCCTCAAGAACGTGTGCAAGGGCTACGCCAGGATGACCAAGACCCCGGTTACGAACCAGATCGAATACTACAACGAGGGCGCCGCCCAGTGGAAATTCGACCTCGAAGCCGCAAAGAAGCTCCTGGACGAATCCGGCTGGGACAAGAAAAAGCAGATCACCTTCCTGGTGCCCACCGGGAACGCCACCCGCGAGCGGGTCTGTACGGTGGTCGCGGAGAACTTCAAGACCCTGGGACTCAACGTGGTGATCGACAAAAAGGACTTCCCCACCACCCTGGCGTCGGTGCAGAAGAAGGACTACGAAATCTCCATCATCGGCATACCGGACATCCCCCTCAACATCATCCAGTGGATGCGCTTCTACTTCCATTCCCAGATGGGCTGGACCAACTACAACAACCCCAGGGCGGACAAACTGTACGACATCCTCACCCAGTCCGTGGACGCGGCGGAAATCAAGGCCGCCTACTACGAACTCCAGGACATCCTGGGGCGGGATCTGCCCGTGGACGGCCTCTACAGCGAAATCGCCATGTGCGCGGTGAACAAGCGCCTCTCCCCCAACGTTGAGCTCTTTGAATACGGCGGATTGTCTGACCTCGAGCAGTGGGACATCGTTGAATAATGCCGGGGACGGAATTATTACACGTTGAAGACCTGCGGGTTCTCTTCAAGGGTGAAGACAGCATCGCCGTTGGGGTGAACCAGGTCAGCTTCACCGTGCACGAGGGGGTGAACCTTGCGCTCATCGGGGAATCCGGGAGCGGCAAGAGCGTCACCTCCCTCGCGTGCATGAGGCTCCTGGACGAGAACAGCAGCATCGCCAGGGGCGGCATTTATTTTGGAGACCTGGACATCACGCGCCTGGAAGAAAAGCAGATGGAAAAGCTCCGGGGCGACCGCATGTCCATGATTTTTCAGGAACCCATGACGAGCCTGAACCCGGTGCTCACCATCGGCTTTCAGTTGTCCGAATCCCTCCGGCTCCACACGGACATGTCCAAAAAGGACCGGAGGGACCGGTGCCTGGAGCTCCTTGCCCTGGTTGGAATCGCCGATAAAGAAAAGGCCCTTGCGGGTTTTCCCCACGAACTTTCCGGGGGCATGAGGCAGCGGGTGATGATCGCCATGGCCCTTGCGTGTAACCCCAAGCTCCTCATCGCCGACGAGCCCACCACCGCCCTGGACGTGACCATTCAGGCACAGATTCTCTCCCTCCTCAGGCGGCTCCAGGACGAAACCGGAATCACCATCATGATCATCACCCACGATTTCGGGGTGGTGGCAGAGATGGCGGACGAGGTGGTGGTGATGTACGCGGGATTCGCCGTGGAGACCGGCACGGTCTACGAGCTCTTCGAGCATCCCATCCACCCCTATACGGCGGGGCTCCTCAAGTCACTCATCCCCCTGGACGCGAACATGGACGTGCCCCTGTACACGATTCCGGGGATTGTGCCCCGAATCACCCTGGAGCAGAAAAACTGCCCCTTCATGGGCCGCTGCCCCAGGGCCGTGGATTTCTGCGCCATGGCCATGCCCGGATTCACCCAGATCGGCGACGGCCACTTTGTGCGCTGTTTTAACGGATTTTTATGATGGAAACCGATCGTTTTACCCAACCGGAGGAGCCGATCCTCTCCCTTAAAAACGTAAAGACCTACTACCCCATCCGGAGCGGTGTTCTCTCCCGGGTCATAAACCATGTGAAGGCCGTTGACGGCGTTTCCTTCGACATCAAGCGGAACGAAACCCTGGGCCTGGTGGGTGAATCCGGGTGCGGCAAGTCATCCATCGGCCGGACGATCATGCACCTGGAGGACCCCACCGGCGGCCAAATGATTTTTGACGGGGAGGACATCACCGGGTACAGCAAGGTCAGGATGCGGAAGGTCTGGCCCAGGATGCAGATGGTGTTCCAGGACCCCTATTCGTCCCTGAACCCCCGGAAGACCGTGGAGTCCATGCTTTCGGAGATTCTGCGGATTCACCGGGTTGTGCCGGAGAACGAAATTTCCGATGAAATCGACCGACTTCTGCACCTGATCGGCCTGAATCCCGACGCAAAAAAGCGCTTCCCCCACGAATTTTCCGGGGGCCAGCGCCAGCGGATAAGCATCGCCAGGGCCCTCACCATAAGGCCCAGGTTCATCATCTGCGACGAGGCGACCTCGGCCCTGGACGTTTCGATTCAGGCCCAGATTCTCGCCCTCTTCAAGGACCTCCGGGACAAGCTGAATCTCACCTATCTCTTTATCTCCCACGGCCTTGGGGCCGTCAAATACATCAGCCACAGAATCGCCGTGATGTACCTGGGCAAGATCGTGGAGCTGGCTGCCACAGAGCAGATCTTCGCGGAGCCCAGGCACCCCTACACCCAGGCCCTCCTCAGCGCCTTCCCGGACCCTGACCCGAGCCACCGGGGGCGGGAGAAGATCGTCCTCACGTGCACGGTGCCCAGTCCGGCCCATCCGCCCTCAGGGTGCAGGTTCCGCACCCGCTGTCCCTTTGCCCAGACCGTGTGCTCGGACATCGAGCCGGAACTGACCGGGAGCGGCGGGCGCCTCACCCGGTGTCATTTTGACATACAAAAATCCGACTGGAAGAAGGTACGCCAATGAAAAACTACCTCATCCGAAGAATAGCGCTTATGGTCCCCATCCTGTTCGGGGTGTCCTTCATCGTGTTTTTCATCATCCACCTGGCCCCCGGAAGCCCCATGGACCTGATGGTGAGCCCCACCATGACCGAGGAGGCCCGCAGGGAGCTCGAACACAGCCTGGGATTCGACGCGCCCATCCACACCCAGTACGCCGCCTGGCTGGGGAACGTGTTCCGGGGCAACCTGGGCTATTCCTACAGTTCCTACCGGCCCGTGGGGGACCTCATCGCCGAGCGCCTCCCCGCCACGTTCCTCCTCATGGGAACCTCCCTGCTCCTGGGGCTCCTGGGGGCAATCCCCCTGGGGGTGGTGAGCGCGGTGAAACAGCGCTCGCCCTTCGATTACGTGTCCACCTTCATCGCCTTCTTCGGGGTCTCCGCGCCGAACTTCTTTTTGGGCCTGGGGCTGATTTACATCTTCAGCATCAAACTCAGGGCCCTCCCCTCGAGCGGCATGTACACCCTGGGGGGGCGGGGCGGCCCCTGGGACGTGGCCCGGCACATGGTCATGCCCTGCATTGTCCTCAGCATCAACATCTGCGGCAGATTCCTCCGGTACATCCGCAGCGCCATGCTGGACGTGCTCCGCCAGGACTACATCCGCACGGCCACCGCCAAGGGGGTCGGCTTTTTTTCGCGCCTCTCGGTCCACGCCTTCAGGAACGCCCTGCTCCCCCTGATTACCCTGGTGGGCCTGGAGATACCGGCCCTCCTTGGGGGCGCGGTTGTTACGGAGCAAATCTTTTCCTGGCCGGGAGTCGGCAGGCTTACGGTTGACGCCATTATGACACGGGATTATCCCGTGCTCATGGGAATCAATTTAATGGCGGCAGTCATGGTGCTTTTGGCGAGTCTCATCACGGACATCCTCTACGCCGTGGCGGACCCCAGGATAAAGTACAACTAGGGGGGACCGATGGCATCAAAAACAGAGAGCGGCGCCGCTCGAATCTGGCGCAGGTTTTGCAAACACCGGTTCGCCCTGGGCGGGGCCATCGTCGTGGCCGCCCTGGTGATCTGCGCGGTCTTTTCCCCGATCATCGCCCCCCAGGACCCCTACCTCGTCGGGAGCGACTTCGAGGCCCCCCCGGGGAACGGCCACATCCTGGGCACGGACCAGGTGGGGCGGGACGTGCTTTCCCGGCTCATCTACGCCTCCCGCATATCCGTTACCGTGGGCATCGGGACGGTCCTGGTGTCGACCCTCCTGGGGATAATCCTGGGGCTCGAATCGGGCTACTTCGGCGGCGCGGTGGACATGGTGATCATGCGGGTGGCGGACGTGTTCATGTCCTTCCCGTCCCTCATCCTGATCATGGTGGTCACCAGCATCGTGGGGCCCGGGGTTGACAGAATCATCCTGATTCTGGGGATTCTGAGCTGGCCCCAGGTGGCGCGGCTCGTGCGGAGCAACGTGCTTTCCATCAAGCAGCTCGACTACGTGAAGTCCGCGGTTGCCCTGGGGTTCAGGAGCCAGCGGATTCTGCTCCTCCACATCCTGCCCAATACCCTGGGGCCGATTCTGGTGCAGGCCACCTTCGGCATTGCCGGGGCGATCATCATGGAGTCCGCCCTGAGCTTCCTCGGCCTGGGGGTGAACCCGCCGATCGCCAGTTGGGGGAACATGCTCACCGACGCCCAGTCCCTCACCACGCTCACCGTGCGGCCCTGGCTGTGGATACCCCCCGGGGTGATGATTCTCCTTTCGGTCCTGTCCTTCAATTTCGTGGGCGACGGACTGAGGGACGCATTGGACCCCAAAACACTGTACAAATAGGAGTTACGAATGAGTCAATTACACGATTACGTTGCGGGCGTTGAGGGCGGTTTGATTGAGGTGTGGCATCACCTTCACCGGAACCCGGAGCTCAGCATGGTTGAATTCAAGACCGCGGATTTTATCGAGGGTGAATTAAAAAAAATCCCCGGCCTGCACAGGGTCAAGCGGGTAGGGGAGACCGGCGTCTGGGCCGAACTGGCCGGGGCCGCCCCCAGGCCCGGCGCTCCGGTCGTAGCCCTCCGGGGCGACATGGACGCCCTCCCCATCCAGGAGGCAACGTCGGTTCCCTTCAAGTCCGTGATTCCGGGGGTGATGCACGCCTGCGGCCACGACATTCACACCAGCTCCCTCCTGGGGGCGGTCAAGGTGCTGGCGGCCCATTACCGGGACAGGATTCCCGGCAAGGTCTGGTTCTTCTTCCAGCCCGGCGAGGAGGTGCTTTCGGGGGCGCGGGTCTTCCTGGAGGACAGGGAGATTGACTTTTCCCAGGTGTCCCACATCGCGGGGATTCACGTGTCCCCCCAGCACAGGGCCGGGCAGGTGTGCATCAAAAACGGGCCCGCCATGGCCGGGTCGGACTTCTTCAAAATCACCGTGACCGGCCAAGGTTCCCACGCGGCCTTCCCCCAGGGCGCCCGGGACCCCGTCACGGCCCAGGCGAGTCTCATCGGCGAATTGCAGACCCTGGTCTCCAGGGAGACCGACCCCACGGACTCGGCGGTGCTTTCGGTCTGCACGATCCACGGGGGTACAAAAAACAACATCATCCCCTCGGAGGTCGTCCTGGAAGGGACCTTCCGGTTCCTGCAACGGTCAACCCAGAAGCGCATCCACAGGGCCGTCGGCCGGGTCTGCAAGGGGATCTCCCTTTCCAAAAATGTCACGGTGCGGTGCGATATGACCGTCGGCACACCCCCCCTCATCAACGACGACGGGTGCTTCAAGCGGGCTGAACGGGCCCTCACCAAAGCTTTCGGCAAGGCCAATGTGCTCTTTGCCCCCGCCCCCATGATGGGCAGTGAGGACTTCGCGTTCTTTATGGAAAAGGTCCCCGGGGTCTTCATGATGATCGGCGCGCTCCCCAGGGGCGCGGAACCCATGGGCCTCCACACGCCCACCTTCGCCGCCGACCCCGGCGCGCTCCGCAGCGGCGTCACCGCCCTGTGCGCCTATGCCCTGGAGTCCTTCGGCATAGAACCATAGGCACACGCTGAAAAACCCGCGAAGCATTTTCTTTTGACACAATCTTTTTTTCATGCTAGACTTATCCAGTCCGGCGGCCTTACCGATATAATAGTGAGAGAGAAGGGTTGGTGTGATGGATGAACAGAACGGCAAAAAAATTACCCCCATACACACACAGCGCTCGAGCTAACCGGGGGCGGTTCTGCCTCCCGGCCCTTTTCCTGCTCATCACGGGCCTCATTGCGGGGTGCGACGGCCCCCACACCCTGCGGGAGTACCTGGAAGCCCGGAGCAAGCGCAGGAAGGAGGGTACGTCCTCCGGTCCGGCGGCGCCTCCGGTGACGGCCGCCCCCACAGTGGAGGACTCCACGCGCATCATAACCGCGGGCGCGGCCCCGACGGTCACCTTCATCCTGACCAACGACCCGCCCTTTAAGGGCGGCACGGTCTGGCGGGTCTACGCCGCCGCGGAGGGGAACGCCCCGGCTCCGGGGGTCACCGCCTCGGTCCCGTCCTGGCCCGTCCTCACCCTCTCCCACCCATCGTCCGTCCCCCTGGGGGTCTATTACGTCTCCGCAACCGAACCGGGCAAGGGCGAAAGCGCCAGGACGGCCCTCCGCGTCGTCGAAGAGTATCCCATCGTCTACTACCTGAACGGGGGGACTCTGGAGGGGTATGCAGACAGCGAAACCGTAAGCGCAACCTACCTATCGGACGGCAAGGAGGCCGTCCCCCTTCCCACGCCGGCCCGTCCGGGGCTTTTATTCACCGGCTGGTACGGGGACGCGGAGCTTTCCGGGGAATCCCTCCGGGCGCTCCCCGCGGGCAGCGCGGGCTTCAGGGAGTTCTGGGCAGGGTGGGTTGGCGGCATCGATGTGGGCGGATCCGCATCAGGCCCGTGGTGGACCTATTCCGACGGCGTGATCACCATAGAGGACGGCGCGAATGTGATCCTTATCGGCGGCCCGACGGAGAACAGCGTTGCGCTGGCCTCCGGCGCTACGGCGAGGCTGACCCTTAGCAGCATGACCCTCGGAACATCACCGTATGGTTCGGAAACGTATAGAGGTATCGACGCCTCCCAGGCGGCGCAGGTGACGGTGCTCCTCGAAGGGACAAGCAGGGCCGGCGGCTGGACCGGGTGGGATTACGGGACTGCCGCCCTCATAGCAGCGCCGGTGACGGTCATCGACAGCGCCTCAAGCGCCAATGCCGGCAAGGACTCGAGCAGCCGCAGCGCCGAGGGGACCTTCCTTGCGTATGGGAACAGCGCTTTCTGGTGGCCTCCCGCAATACAAGGCAGCGTCACCATGCTGGGGGGCGTACTCGTCGTGCAAAATGATCCCTATCGGAGCGACAACACCATCAGCGGGACCCTCACCGCCA
>JAISTZ010000026.1 GCA_031272345.1 Spirochaetaceae bacterium
CGGCGGTCTCGCGCGCGGGCGCGGCGGGGGGGGGGGGGGGGGGGGGGGCGCCCCCCCCCCCCCCCCCAAAAGCTTTGGTTCAGGTCTGTAGAACACGGCCAGGGTGAGCATACAGACAAGGGGGATGAGGGCGCTTACACCGGTTTTCCATAGTTCTTCATGCCAGTCGGCGTGAATCAGTGGTTTGCGCGCAATCCAGGTTTCTCCAACCAGGATGAAAAAATCCCGTACCCCAGGCAGGAGCAGGGACAGGGATCCCGCGATGCCGGCGGCGGCAAAGAAAATTGCCGCCCGGCGCCATAAGGGCCAGGCGTTGCGGCCGATTGACATGTTAGGAATTTTCATGGTTCACAGTACCGGAAAACACGGGGCGTGGCAAGCCGCGGCATCTCAGCAGTCCCGCTCCCGGTAGAGCCCCAAGAGCCTGATTTCCTCGGTTTTTGCCCGGAGATCCCCCAGTACCGACTCCACGATCTGCCGGGACCTTTGTATGCCCCCGCCGGGGCCCGGGGCGGTTACGTCGATGTCCGCGTAGAAGGAGTGACGCCAGGGCTCCCCAGGCACGGGGCGTGATTCCAGGCGGGTCAGGTTGAGGGCGTTTTTGTGGAAGACCCCCAGGCAGCCGTAGAGGGCCCCGGGTTTGTTCTTGGTGATGAAGATGATGGACCCCTTGGTCATGTCCCCGGAAAACATGAATTCCCCCCCCGCGTCTTTTTCGGTCCCCTCGTGGGCCAGGACCACGAAGCGGGTGTAGTTTCCGGGATTCGACTCGATGCCCCGGGCGAGCTCCGTGAGGCCGTTGTATTGCCCCGCCAGCTCCGAGGCGATCGCCGCGTTTTCAGGGCTCCCCGCCTGGGCCACCCGCACCGCCGCGTCCGCGGTAGACTCGCACTCCACGAGCTTCCATTCCGGGTGTTGTTCCAGGAAGACCGAGCACTGGGGGAACCCGTGGGGGTGGGAGAACACGTTTTTGATGCCCCCGATCGCGGCCCCGGGGACGGCGAGGAGGCAGTGTTCGATCCGCAGGGTGATTGCCCCGACGATGCGCACGTCCTCAAAGCGGTAGAGGTTGTCGTAGTTGTCGTAGACCGACCCGGCGAGGCTGTTTTCCACGGGCACCATCCCGTAGTCAACCCGGCCCTCGGACACCGCCCGGAACACATCCCGGAAGGCGGCAAAATTGACCTCGTCAACCCCGTCCCCGAAGAACCGGTTCACCGCCTGGTCGGCCCAGGCTCCCCAGGCCCCCATGAAGGCGCAGACCTTTTTTGTCCCCCTGGGGATTTTTTGCTCCCCCCCTCCGGCCGCGGGTTGACTCGAAGGCTTCGCCCCTTTCAGGGCGCCTGGGGAGACCGCGAAGCCCTTGCGTATGCGGGCCACCTCCTTCCCCACCACCGGGGCCAGCACGTCGATCCCCCGCATGAGCTTGTCGAACTGGTCCGGATAGAGGGACTGGGCCCCGTCCGAGAGGGCCCTCTCCGGGGAGCAGTGCACCTCCACGATGATGCCGTCCGCCCCCGCGGCAATCGCCGCCAGGCCCATGGGGGTTATCTTGTCCCGGATGCCCACCGCGTGGCTTGGGTCCACGATGATGGGCAGGTGGGTGAGCCCCCGGAGGATGGGAATCGCCGAGAGGTCCAGGGTGTTCCTGGTGGCCTGCTCGAAGGTGCGAATCCCCCGCTCGCAGAGAATCACCCTGTCCGTGCCCGCGGCGAGGAGGTATTCCGCCGCCATGAGGAGCTCCTCGATGGTGGCCGCGAGGCCCCGCTTGAGCACCACGGGACGCCCGGTTTCGCCGACCCGCTTGAGGAGCTCGAAGTTCTGCATGTTCCGCGCGCCGATTTGGAAGAGGTCCACGTAGTCGAGCATCACCGGGAGGTGGTCCGCCGACACGATCTCGCTCACCACCGGGAGCCCGAAGGCGTCCCCCGCTTCCTTGAGGAGCCGCACCCCCTCCTCGCCGAGCCCCTGGAAGGCGTAGGGGGACGTGCGGGGCTTGAAGGCCCCCCCCCGGAGCATGACCGCCCCGGAGGCGGCCACGTGCCGGGCGATGTCGAACATCTGCTCCCGGCTTTCCACCGCGCAGGGCCCCGCGATGGCCACCACCTTGCTGCCGCCGATGCGGATCGTTTCGCCCCGGTTGTTCCGGATCTCCACGATGGTGTTTTCTTTTTTGAATTCCCTGCTCGCCATCTTGTAGGGCTTGGAAATGGGGATGACCCTGGCGACGCCGGGCAGCACCTCCACCATGCGCGGGTCCAGCCTGACCATGCCGACCGCCCCGAAAATCGTGTCTTCCTCGCCGATGATTTCGTTCACCCTGAGCTGATTCGCCTTCAGGAATGAACGGATGTTCTCCTTATTCTCCTTGGAAATATTTTTCTGCAATATGATGACCATGCCGCGCCTCCAAATTCCGCAAAGCGGGATTCAGGATACCGGATGGCGGGAAAAGTGACAAGGGGTAAGCGGCGGCCCCCTATTCCGGCGCGGCGAGCAGGTCCGAAAAGAGCGGGATGAGCTGCTTCTTGCGGCTCACGATTCCGCTGAGCACGTAGACCCCGGCTTCCTGCTGGGGGAAATGGATGCGGGAGATGAACTGTTTTTCCCCGGTGATAAAGAGGAGCGAATCCAGGGCGGTTACGTCCGTGGCAAGGAGGGCCGCGAAGAGGGCGTTCTTGGCCCTGCGGGTCTCCTCCAGGACCGCCATGATTTCCCCCTTGCGGGCGCTGATTGCGTCGAGGGAATCGGTCTCGATTTGACTGACCGTGTAGACGGCCTCGTTTTCCGTGTAGACCTTCATGTCCGTGTTCACCAGCTCCTGGGCGCTCATCTTTCCGGTTTGATTCGCCGCGGATTGCAGGTCCGCAATCAGCTCCGTTATGTCGAGTCCCGTGAGGGCCGACAGGTATTCGGCGGCCTCCCGGTCCGTGTCGGTGGTGGTGGCGGACTGGAGGTAGAGGGTGTCCGCCAGGATGCCGCAGAGCAGGATCGACGCGAAGGCCCTCTCCGGGGTCTTCCGCTGCTCCCGGTAGAGGTCCGTGACGATCGTGGAGGTGGCGCCCACCACCTTGTTGATGAAGGTGATGGGGTATTTTGTGGACAGATTGCCCAGCCTGTGGTGGTCGAGGACCTCCAGGATCCGGTAGTTTTCGATACCCTCGATGGCCTGACTGGACTCATTGTGGTCGACCATGATGATGTCGATGTTCGGGTCGTGGAGGAGGTCACCCTCGAAGAGCACCCCCGCGACCCTGCCTTCGTCGTCCCCGATGGGGAGACAGTGGGAGGGCGCCTGGGAGAGGGGACTCCGCAGTTTTTTGACCGTGTCGGTGAGCCGCATGAGGGGCACGGAGCTGTCCCCCACGGCGCCCACGGGGACCGAGTAGATGATGAGCATGGCCGTGGAGGACGTGTCGTAGGGGGTGCTGATCACCGTGACCCGGTTTTGCTTTGCCAGGTCGAGGAGGTCGGGCCGCAGGGTGTGGCCGCTGGTCAGCACCAGGGCGCGCACCTTTTTTCTGATGCAGACCTCCTGGATGTCCCACCGGTCCCCCACCAGGACCAGGGTGCTCGCCGGGTTCTGGTTATCCAGGTGTTCCTTGAAGTAGGCGTTGTACGCCGCGGCCACCAGGATTGAGGACTTTTTGGCCTCGAATTGGTCGAACATGGCCAGGGGGAGGGCGTGGAGGGTGGACAGCAGGTTGTTCATCACCACCGGGAACACGGCCTTCTTGTGGGGGTTGATGTTGTTGATGATGTAGGCGGCGAATTCCTGGTGGTGGAGCATACTCTGGTACACCCCCTCCCCGTTGACGATGGGGAGCACCCGGAGCCCCTCCTTCTGCATACGCTCCAGGGCCTCCCACAGGGACACCCCCGCGTTCACCGTTGCCGCCGGGGACGAGAGGTAATACGCCGCCTGGGGGATCAGGTTGGGCAGATACTCCGGAACCGGCGCCTTGAACCGGTTGAAGATGTATTCGGTCTGGGGGGTGAGCTGCCCCGCCCGCTTGGCGAAGCAGTTTTCCGCCCCCTGGAGCTGTTTGAGCCTGGCGTAGGCCGCGGCCGATACGACGGAATCCGTATCGGGATTTTTATGTCCAATAACGAAAATTTGTTTATCCATAGGTTTCTCCCTGGCTGCGCTCCCGCATGAAGGCGATGATGCCCGCGAACACCTCCTCGTCGATGATGTGTTCGATGCGGCAGGCGTTTTCTTCGGCCACGCTCCGGGACACCCCGGCGATAGATGCCAGGAACGCGGTGAGGCACCGGTGCTTGGTGTAGATTTTGTCCGCCGCGTCGAATCCCTTTTGGGTAAGATGGATGGCCCCCTTTTCCTCGGCTTCGATATATCCCGCCTGCTTGAGGAGCCCCATGGCGCGGCTTACGCTCGGGCGGGACACCCGCAGCTTCCGCGCCACGTCGACCGAGCGCACGGAACCGTTTTCTTCGTAAAGCCGGAGAATCGTTTCAAGATAGTTCTCACCCGAAGCGTACATACCATAAATATACTACATTTTGCGCCCCCCGCCCAGCTTTGACCGGGGAATCTCCGTGATGTCTCACGTAAAAACCTGACCGAATCCCTTGCTTGGGCGGAATCTTTGTGATTAAATAGCCCCAGGAGCCGCGGATGTTAAAAAAGCGAATCATCATCTGCCTCGACGTAAAGGACGGCAGGACAACAAAGGGAGTCAAATTCCTCAACAATGTCGACATCGGGGACCCCGTGGACATGGCCGCCGAATATTACCGGCAGGGGGTGGACGAGCTGGTCTTCTACGACATCATCGCATCCGCCAGGGGCCGGGGCCCCATCCTGGACCTGATCGCCCGGGTTGCATCCCAGGTCTTCATCCCCTTCTGCGTGGGCGGGGGCATCGGGTCGATGGAGGACATCCGGGCCGCGATTCTTGCGGGGGCGGAAAAGGTGAGCCTCAACTCCCAGGCCGTCAAAAACCCCGCCCTCATCACCCAGGGGGCCCGGGTCTTCGGGAACCAGTGCATTGTCCTGGGGATGGACGCCAAGCATGACCCCGCCATGCCCTCGGGCTACAGGGTCTACATCAACGGCGGCAGAGTCCCCACGGACCTTGACGCAAAGGCCTGGGCGGAACGGGCCGTGTCCCTGGGGGCGGGGGAAATCGTGCTCAATTCCATGGACGCCGACGGCACCCGCGAAGGCTACGACAACACCCTCAACCGCATGATAAGCCGCTCTGTCCCCGTGCCGGTGATCGCGTCGGGGGGCGGCGGAACACCCGCCCACCTCAGGGACGCCCTCACCGTGGGGGAGGCCGACGCGGCCCTCATCGCCAGCATGACCCACTCGGGGGAATACACCGTGGGGGGCATCAAGCGGGACCTCGCCGCCATGGGCGTACCCGTAAGGCCGGTCTGAGCCGGGGAATCCCGCCTTACAGGAGCTTGCCCGCGGAATCCGCGGCCCGCCGTACCTCCAGGAGTCCCCCCTCGGCAAGGGCCCGGAGGATTCTGCGTTTTTGGGCGCTCCCCCCGGCAAAGGCCGCGATGCGCTCCCGAATCATCTTCCGGGCGGAAAACCGCCCGTAGGGGCAGGTGCAGGCGCTCTTCATGCAGTCCAGCTCCTCCGCCGCCGCGATGATCTGCCGTTCCTCGGCGTACCCCAGGGGGCGGATCAGGGTGACCGGATAGTTCCGGTACTCCAGGATGACCGGCATGGCCGAGAGGTCACCCTTTCCCAGGAGATTCATAAAAAACGTTTCGATGATGTCGTCCCCGTGGTGGCCCAGGGCGATTTTGTTGAACCCGCCCTCAACCGCGAATTTGAGCAGCTCCGTGCGGCGCTGGGTGGAACACCAGTAGCAGTTCATCCTGCGGCCCCCCTTGAGCCGCCCGATGACGGGCACGAATTTGTCCGTAAGGGGGATGCCCCAGCCCGCAAGCCGTTCCTGGAGGAGAATCTTCTTGCAGCAGGAACAGAAGTCGCTGGAAATGTGGATTCCTTCAATAGTATAGTTGACCCCGAGGGCCCTTTTGCTTGCGGCCAGGGCCCAGGCCAGGACCGTGGAATCCTTTCCCCCCGAGCAGGCCGCAAGGATTCGGTCCCCCTCCTGGATGAGACCGTGTGTTTTGATTGCCCTGACCGCGAGGTTTTGAACCGTCCGGGCGGCGTTTTCCTTCCCGCGCATACAAAAAGTATAGCTTTCCGGGGCGGAACCTGTCAAACTCGCCCAAAAAGCTGGACAAAACAAGCTTCCTGTGTTATACTTGACAGTATGAAACAGCGCAGACACCGCACTACGGCAAGAATCCCTCCTTGTTTCCGGCTTTATTACTATGCTCCGAGGTCTCCTTTGTCTGCGGGGTGTGCTTTCCGGCGTGTGTAACACGTCCGTTTATATACATCGGACTCCCGCAAGGGAGTCTTTTTTTTTACCAGGGAAGCACTGAAAAAGTCAATCGAGACTTTTTCAGTGCTACTTTACTAGGAGGATTTTGATGATTCTTGTGCTGAAACCCAGGGCGCCCCAGGACGGGGTGGACGGCCTGGTAAAAAACCTGGAGAACCGGGGCTTCACCGTGCACCGGTCCGACGGGGCCTGCCACACGATCCTGGGACTCGTGGGGGACACGAGCGCCCTCAACGAGGAGACCTTCAGGGCCAACCCCCTCGTCGACACGGTGATGCGGGTGTCCTCCCCCTACAAGCTGGCCTCCAGGGCCTTTCACCCGGACAAGACCCGCGTCTCCGTGGGGCAGGGGAAGGCCGTGTTCGGCGGGGGCGGGGTGACGGTCATCGCGGGGCCCTGCTCGGTGGAGTCCCCAGGGCAAATCACCCTGATCGCCGGGGAGGTCAAGAGGAGCGGCGCGCGGCTCCTCCGGGGAGGGGCCTTCAAGCCCCGCACATCCCCCTACGCCTTCCAGGGCCTCGGCCCCGCCGGTCTGGAACTGCTCTCGGCGGCAAAAAAAGCCGTGGGCCTTCCCCTGGTGAGCGAGCTGATGAACATCCAGCAACTGGAACACTTCGGCGACGTTGACGTGATTCAAATCGGCGCGCGGAACATGCAGAATTTCGACCTTTTAAAGGAACTGGGGGGCATACGAAAGCCCGTGCTCCTCAAGCGGGGCCTGGCGTCCACGGTAAAGGAACTGCTCATGTCGGCGGAATACGTCCTCGCCGCGGGGAACAGCGAGGTGATCCTCTGCGAGCGGGGGGTCCGGGGGTTCGACCAGTACACCCGGAACATCCTCGACCTGTCCGCCGTGCCCTGGCTCCAGCGGGAGACCCACCTGCCGGTGATTGTTGACCCGAGCCACGCCTCGGGGGCAAGCTGGATGGTGCCGGCCCTTGCCAAAGCCGCCCTCGCAGCCGGGGCGGACGGCCTCATGATCGAAGTCCACAACGACCCGGAGAAGGCCCTCTGCGACGGCGAGCAGTCCATGACCTGCGGGGCCTTCGATTCATTGATGGGGGACCTCGCCCGGTACGCCCAGGTTGAAGGGAAGACCCTATGACGGAAAAAACCTACGGCATCGTGGGGCTGGGACTCATGGGCGGGTCCTTCGCCAGGGCCATCCGGGGGAACATCTTGACCGGCCCCGGATGCAAGGGCAAAATCCTTGCCCTGGACAGGGACCCGGAAGTCCTCAGGGACGCCCTGGGTGAGGGGATCATCGACCGGGCCTTTCCGCCCCAGGACGCCCCGGAGATGCTCCGCTCCTGCGACGTGGTGTTCCTGTGCCTCTATCCGGCCCGGACGGTCGATTTCCTCAAGGAACACCGGGGGGATTTTAAAGCCCCGTCCATTGTAACGGACATTTCCGGGGTAAAGGCCGCCCTGGCACGGGAGCTTCCGGGGATTCTCAGCCCGGACTTTGATTTCATCCTGGGCCACCCGATGGCCGGGGGCGAAAAAGAAGGGTGGGCCAATGCCTCGGGGAAGATTTTCCGGGGCAGGAACTACATCCTCATGCCCCTGCCGTCGAACACCCCCGGGGACCTGTCCTTCTTCAGGGGCCTCGTGGCGGCCCTGGGGTTTTCCCGGATCGTCGAGACCGATTGCGCCGCCCACGACAGCAAGATCGCCTTCACCAGCCAGCTCTGCCACGTGATCGCCTGCGCCCTGGTGGACAGCGCGGAAGACACGGGGGTCACCTCCTTCGGGGGGGGCAGCTTCGAGGACCTCACCCGAATCGCCATGATAAACGCCCCCCTGTGGACGGAGCTCTTCTTCACCAACAAGGCGGTCCTCCTGGAGCGCATCGGGGCCTTCGAGAAATCCCTGGGCGCATTGAAGGCGATGCTGGTGAAGGACGAGCGGGCGGGCCTCCTCGCATGGCTGTCCCAGGTAAGGGAAAAGCGTATCGACATGTCCCGCATAGAAATACATGCTGCCAACGGCGAAAAAAAATCCCCTTGACTTTTTCAGTATTTATGCCGTAAATAATATAAGTCGAGAATAGACGAGGCGGTTATGAAAAAACAAGGATTGCTGGTACTATTGGTTGTTGCTTTTGCTGCCGGTTTGCTTTGCTCATGTAAAACAGCAAAAAAGGCCGAAACAGCGGCTGATGAAGAGATGGATACGCTTGTCATGGAATCGCCCATTGCGTCGGCCGTATCGTCGGCGTCACCGGAGGAAGGGGGAATGGTGGCAGATGAGGAAGCAATAGTATCGGTGGAATCCGTCGAGGACAAGTATTTTGTGCAGTTGCCCGGAAAGGCCACGGTCCCCTATTCCTTACAGGAGCTTCAGCAACTGATAGCTGCCAAAGAAGTGACCAGGGGAACCTCCGTGTGGAAGGCGGGGCTGCCCCCGTGGACGAAAGCGGAGGACATCGGCGAACTAAAGGAGCTGCTCCCCGAACAGGCCGCTGAATCGCCCCAAAAAGAAGCCGCTCCGGCGTCCCAGCCGTCGTCTTCGTATTTTGTCGCCCTGGACGGCAAATCCGCGGGGCCCTTCCCCGTGAACGAATTACAGACGATGGCCCAGGGCGGCAGGATCACCAGGGCGAGTCTCGTATGGAAGGAAGGGATGGCCCAGTGGAC
>JAISTZ010000045.1 GCA_031272345.1 Spirochaetaceae bacterium
ATCGCTCTGAGTATCTCGTCGTCGGTGCGCGGCTTCGCGCCTTTTGCCGCGAGTTTATTCTGCATTTTCGCCCACGCCAGCCCCAGTTCCGTTTTGGGCGTATATTCATAACTGCTCCCGTCCGCGCAATGCACCATCATTGGCTTGGGGTCCTTCAGGATTCCGTTCATAGTGAACCTCCTTTACCCCCACTATAGCATAAACCGGTCCCATGTGCAAGTCAAAAAAAAGCGGCCCCCCGTTGCCGGAGAGCCGCCTCTGACCCGCCCCCCGCAGAAGCGGGAGACGGGGGCATTAGCGCGTTATCCTACACGCGCGGGTAGGTTAGTTCGTGTGCGTCCAGTTCGGCTTACCCGTCGCCTGCAGGATGTAGTAGGCACTGTTGTAGTCGACGGTGGGGTCGCTAGTCTTGGTGAACAGGGCCTGGAGGGTATGGCCGGCGCCGTTGACGCCGTTTACCTGTTGCCCTGTTGTGCTCCTGGTGGCAAACCACATTGTGTCGTCCTTGTCAACGAGCACCCACGCGTCCGTAGATATGGTTACTTCCCCGCCGCCGTCACGCGTTGCGGATGTACTCGATGCCAGGTGCCCCACGATGTTCCAGGTAGAGCCGTCGCGGCTGTACTCGAACACCGGCCCACTCGCGGTCTTGGATGCGCCGAGCACGTTGATCGTCTTGATGTCCCGCGCGGTCGCGCCCTGGGCTGCGGTTATGTTCGAAGCATCCTCGCCGAATATCTTCAGCGTGCCGCCAATCGGCGCCGCCGTGTTGAGCGTGAGGGACGCGCCCTGCCCGGCAAGGTCGATGGTGCCGCTGTTGGTCAGCGTCTTGTCCGCCGGTACCACCAGCGTATAACCCGCCGGCACCTTAGCGGTTGTGCCGTTTGCGATGGTCGCGTTGTTGTTCACCGTGATGGTCGTACCGCTCAGCGTACCGCCGAGCATGTAGGCCGTTACGGCGGCCGCGACCCTTGCATCGAGTTCCACATCAGACGGGCTGGAGCCGTCCTTGCCGTCTGTGGGCTGCTCACAGCCCATCGTAAGCATAGCTGCCAGTAAGAGTACGGCAGCTCCGAGAATAAGACTCACTTTCTTCATAATAGAGTCCTCCATTCTTTTATATTGACCCCGCATACGCGGGGCCCTTAAAAAAGATGGGAGTGTGCGTTGAAGAAAAGCCCGGTTAGGGGTAGACTTGCGGCGCACATCTCGTGCCCTCCGGGGGCGGTTAAGTTTTCCACGACCCACCGCTTCCGGAGGCATCTTCTTTAATTCCCCATACATCCCGCCGCGCCTGACGGCGGAAAGACCCTCCCCCCCTTGCGGGAGGGAGGGAAGCAAGGATGCCCCCGCCCGCTGAGTCTGAACCGGACGGGGGCGTCGCTGCCTGGGACTCCCCTCCGCCGGGGAGTCCCTGCGCCCCCTGGCGCGCCCCAAAGGGGCCGCCGGGGGCAATTTTCTATAAACAGGAGAAACCCCCGGCCCCTAAGAGTCTCAAGAAATGGACCGGGGACTTCTCCAACGGAATCCTATGCAAGCAAAAACTTGCAGAAACCTTACGCCATCCATGGCGGTTTTGCTTTCAGTTTTACCATCCTTTTACTCCGTCAGTCTTTATCTTACACCAATAAAGTTAAACTAATATGAAGTAACAACTATCATAATAAGCTATTATCAATTTGTCAAGCTAATATCAAACTTTTTTTGTCATTTTTTTAACTTTTGGATAAAGTTTATGGACGAACACGAGATTTGCCGCATTTTCGGCAGCAATATAAGGAAATATCGTAAACAGCACAGATGGTCACAAGATCTCTTGGCAGAGAAAATAGATGTTTCCGCGACTTTTCTCAGTAATGTGGAAAACGGTAAAGCATGGATTTCGCCAAAAACTGTAGCTAAACTGAGCGACGTGTTCAACATTGGCCCCTATGAATTGTTTAAACCGGAACTCGTGTTATCTGAAGATATAACTTCACTTATAAAAAAATATACAGAAGAAATCCGCGGCGAACTCCAATTTTCTTTAAATCATTCTCTTGACAACATTTACCTGGCTTATTGCAAGAGCTGATGCGCAGAGGCATGGTGCCAGGCACATGCGCCTGGCACCATGCCGGAGCAGGCGCCATGCCGGTGTGCGTTGACAAATTCCCTTCTATATGCTAGAATATTTTTATGAACCCAAGCAAAAAGCTGAAAATTGTCGAAGACATCGGTAAAGTTATGATCGATGTCGGCAAGTTGGTGCTCGGCAGCATCGCGCTTGGAGGTATTCTGCGGGGAAACATAGAGCCGTTTTTCCTGTTGTTGGCCGGTTTCGCGTCAAGCGCAACGTTGATTGTTGGCGGCTTAGTGCTGCTCGCCATGTCTAAGGAGTAATACATGATGTATTATGCAGGCATCCTTTTCGTTTGTTTGCCGATTATGATTTATGGGTTTGTCTTGGCCTTTCAGGCCCGGCAGTCTGGGAAAAAAACATAAAGGGCACAGCAAAACGCATTGTTCCTGCCTGAGTTGATTTCTGGGCTTGATTTACGCGGACATATCCGCTATACTTTCTTCACTATGAATTTAACAAACGCGGACTGGGCGGACGTGCTGGTTCAGGCGCTTCCTTATTTTAAGCGCTATGTTGACCGCATCGTGGTGGTAAAATACGGCGGCAACGCCATGCTGAACGACGACCTCAAGGAGGCCGTGCTGGAGGACATCGTGCTCCTCAACACCATCGGGGTGCGGGTGGTGCTGGTGCACGGGGGCGGCCCGGAGATAAACGCCATGCTGGAACGGGTCGGCAAGGAATCCCGGTTCATCAACGGCCTCCGTTACACCGATGGGGAGACCATGGAGATCGTGCAGATGGTCCTCACGGGCAAACTCAACAAGGAAATCGTGGGGGTGTTGATCCGGCTCGGAGGCCGGGCCGTGGGCCTGAGCGGGGTTGACGCGGGCCTTCTCAGGGCCAAAAAGATCGACAAGGACGGGGTTGACCTGGGCCTGGTGGGGGAAGTGACGGCCGTGGACCCGGCGATAATCATGTCGTTGCTGGGCCAGGGGTTCATCCCGGTGATTTCCACCGTTGCCCTGGGGGACGACCTGCCGGAAAACGCGGTATACAACATCAACGCGGACACGGCGGCTGCAAAAATCGCCGCGGCTGTGGGGGCGGAAAAATTCGTGCAGCTCACCAACGTGCCCGGGGTGCTCAGGAACGTGGACGACCCCTCGTCCCTCATCAAGAGCATCGCCAGGGAAGCCATCCCCTCGATGATTGCCACGGGAGTCATCACGGCGGGGATGATACCCAAGATCGAGTGCTGCATGGAGGCCCTCAAGGGCGGAGTGCCCCGGGCGCACATCATAGACGGCAGGGAGCCCCATGCGCTGTTAATCGAAATGTTCAGCGACCGGGGGGTGGGCACCATGATTCTGTAGGGAATCACCAAAAAACACATAAAATTCACAAAAAAATTTGACAATTCAAATTTTCCGTTATAGAATATAAATAGCTACAAAATAGCGGGCTCCGTTCCCGCAATACACACAAAGGAGGAGATTCTCTATGATAGAAGGAAGCGCAAAAATTGCGCCGTCCAAAAAGCTATGCTATGGCATGGTCGGCGGCGGGCAGGGAGCTTTTATCGGCGACGTGCACCGCAAGGCGATCGCCCTGGACGGGCTGGCGGAGATTGCCGCGGGCTGTTTTTCCCGGTCCGCGGAAAACACCCTTGCAACCGGAGCGGCCCTGGGCATAAGGCCCGACCGGCTCTACAAGACCTTCGAGGAAATGGCCGCAGCCGAGGCAAAACGGCCGGACAAGATTGACTTTGTGGTCATCGTAACGCCCAACGTGAGCCACTACCCGGCTGCCAAGGCGTTTCTGAGCAAGGGGATAGCCGTGGTCTGCGACAAGCCCCTCACCTTCGAGACCCGTCAGGCGGAGGAACTCGCCGCCCTCGCAAGGGCGAACAACCTGCTCTTTGCGGTCACCTACACCTACACGGGCTACCCCGCGGTCAAACATGCCCGGGCCCTCATCAAGAAGGGCGAAATCGGGGACATCCGCTTTGTCAACGCCGAGTATCCCCAGGAATGGCTCATCGGCCCGGCGGAAAAAGAGGGGAACCGGCAGGCCGCCTGGCGGACCGACCCGGCCGTGTCGGGCAAGTCCAACTGCGTGGGGGACATCGGCTCCCACATCGAAAACATGGTCTCCTACGTCACGGGCCTCAGAATCCGCTCCCTCGGCGCCAGGCTGGACATCTTCGGCGAGGGCCGCTCCCTGGACGATAACGCCACGGTCATGCTGGAATACGAAGGGGGCGCAAAGGGCCTGTACTGGGCGAGTCAGGTGGCCGCGGGGTACGACAACGCCCTGAGCATCCGGGTCTTCGGCACAAAGGGCACGATTCAGTGGCGGCAGGAAGAGGCGAACTATTTGCAGCTCTTCAAACCCGGCAAACCCTGCGAGACCCTCTCCAGGGGCAGGGACCCCTTCGCGCCCCACGCCCAGAGCTATTCCCGGATTCCCTCCGGTCACCCTGAGGGCTATTTCGAGGCCCTGGGGAACATCTACAAGACCTTCATCACCGCCCTGGCAAAGCAGAAGGCCGGAAAAAAACTCACCGAAAACGACCTGGACTTCCCCTCGGTAGAGGCGGGGATCGACGGAGTCAAATTCATCGGCAAGTGCGTAGAAAGCTCAAAGAAAGGGGCTGTGTGGGTTGATTTTTCAAAATAAAGGAGGAAATGTATGGCAAGACCAGTAACGATTTTTACAGGACAGTGGGCTGATTTGCCCTTTGAGGTAATGTGCGGCAAGATCAAGTCCTTTGGGTACGACGGCGTGGAAATCGCCTGTTGGGGCGATCACATGGACGTCAAAAAGGGCGCCACAGACCCTGCGTACATCGAGGGCCGGAAGGCGATTCTGGCAAAACACGGACTCAAGTGCTGGGCTTTGGGCGCGCACCTTCCAGGCCAGTGCGTGGGGGACCTCTGGGACCCCAGGCTCGACGGCTTCGCCCCCAGTGAATACGCGGGCAAGCCGGACAAAATCCGGGAGTGGGGCATCCAGGAGATGAAGTACGCGGCCCAGGCCGCCAAAAACATGGGGGTCAAGGTGGTCACCGGGTTCATGGGGAGCCCCGTGTGGAAATACTGGTACAGCTTCCCCCAGACCACGGAGGACATGATAAACAACGCCTTCAAGGAGATCGTCAAACTGTGGACGCCGATTCTGGACGAATTCGACAAGTGCGGCGTAAAATTCGCCCTGGAGGTGCACCCCACGGAGATCGCCTTCGACTACTACACCGCCCAGCGGCTCCTCAAGGAATTCAACAACCGCCCCACCCTGGGGTTCAACTTCGACCCCTCCCACCTGATTTGGCAGGGAGTCACCCCCCATATCTTCCTGCGGGACTTTGCCAGCCGGATTTACCACGTGCACATGAAGGACGCGGCGGTCACCCTGGACGGCAAGGCGGGCATCCTGGGCTCCCACATCGCCTTCGGGGACACCCGGCGGGGCTGGAATTTCCGCTCCCTGGGCCACGGGGACGTTGACTTCGAGAACATCATCCGGGAGCTCAACGCCATGGACTATCAGGGTCCCCTTTCGGTGGAATGGGAGGACTCGGGCATGGAACGGGAATTCGGCGCAAGGGAGGCCTGCGAATTCGTGCACAAGGTCGATTTCGCCCCGTCAAACGTCGCCTTCGACGACGCCATGAAGAAGGACTAGTCAATTTGCCGGTCCCGCACACAGAGGAGCAACAGAACATCGTGCCAAAGAACATACTGTCTATCGAACACATCACCAAACAGTTCTCCGGGGTAAAGGTCCTGGACGACATTTCGGCAGACATACGGGAAGGCGAGATCATGGGGCTCATCGGTGAAAACGGGGCCGGCAAATCCACCTTAATAAAAATCATCAGCGGCATCTACCAGCCCAGCGCGGGGCGGCTCCTCCTGGACGGGAAGCCCGTGTCCGTGCCGGACTACATCACCGCCAAATCCCTGGGGATTGCGATTGTCCCCCAGGAATTCAACCTCATCAACACCCTCACGGTCTACGAAAACATCTTCCTGGGGAACGAGATACGCAAAAAATCCGGGCTTCTGGACAAGGCGGCCATGCGGGAGGCGGCCTCGAAGCAGCTCGAAAAACTCAAGATGCCCGTGGCGGTGGATCACCTGGTGAGCCGCCTCTCTGTGGCGGAAAAACAGATGGTGGAAATCTCCAAGGCCCTCATGCTGAACGCCCGGTTCCTCATCATGGACGAACCCACGACGACTCTCACGGGCCGGGAGGTGGCAACCCTGTTTTCCCTCATGGGGGACCTAAAAAAGCAGAACGTCACGATCATTTTTGTGTCCCACAAGCTCACGGAAATCAAGACGATCTGCGACCGGGTCATCGTGCTGCGGGACGGGAAGCTCATTTCCGTGGACGAGATTGCCGATGTGGACGAAAAAGACATTGCCCGTAAGATGATCGGGCGCAATTTTCAGCAGGTGTATCCGGAAAAAATCCTCCGGGAGGGGGCGCGCGAGGTCTTCGAGGTCCGGGATATTTCCGTGCCGAATCTCCTCCGGAATATCTCCTTCACCCTGCGGGAGGGGGAGATTCTTGGGTTTGCGGGCCTGGTTGGGTCGGGGCGGACGGAGCTCGCCGAAGCCGTGATGGGCCTCCGCCCCGTGTCCGGGGGCAGGGTGTTCCTCCAGGGCAAGGAAGCGCAGATAAAAAAGCCTGCCGACGCGGTGAGGCACGGCCTGGGCTACCTGAGCGAGGACCGCCAGGGCCGGGGCATTGTGCAGCACTTCACCCTGCCCCAGAACATCACCCTGATTTCCCTCGGGCGTTACCTCCGGGGTATCTTCATCAACGGTCAGGCGGAGACCATCAAAACCAGGGAATATGTGGAGATGTTCAGGATAGCCGCGGCGTCGATCTTCATGCAGCTGCGCTACCTCTCCGGGGGGAATCAGCAGAAGGTGTACCTCTCCCGGTGGGTTGACACGAATCCCTCAATCCTGATTCTGGACGAGCCCACCAGGGGCATCGACGTGAGCGCCAAGCAGGAAATCTACGAATTCATCCACCGCCTGGCAAGCCGGGGCATTTCCTGTGTCGTCATCTCGTCGGAACTGGAGGAAGTCATCGGGCTTTGCAGCCGGGTGTATGTAATGAAGGAAGGAACCATCGCCGGATGTGTTGAGGGCGATCACATAAACGAGGAAGAAATCATGTTTTATGCAACCGGCATCAAAGGGGGTCAACTTTAATGGAAAAAACCGTCAAGGCCGGCGCCGCCGGGTTTATCAAAAATTTCAAGTGGAGCGAGCACACCACGGGTCTGGGGTTCGTGCTGCTCTTTCTCCTTGCCACGGTGGTGGGGTGGCCGAACTTTCTGCAAGTGCGGAATTTGACGAACATCCTCAGGCAGCAGTCCTACACGGGCATCATCGCCCTGGGCATGACTCTGGTGGTAATCGCCGGGGGCATCGATCTTTCGGTTGGGTCCATGATGGCCTTCGTGGGGGGCATCACGATTTACGTGCTCAACACCTTCCCGCCGGATTCGCTTGCCGGGGTGCTCACGGCGATTCTGTTCGTGCTGGTTTTCGGCTCGGTCTGCGGGTTCGTGAACGGCTTCATGGTCACCAAGGGGCGGATCGCCCCCTTCATAGCCACCCTGGGCACCATGTCGATCTTCCGCTCCCTGATTCAGTATTTTTCCGGGGCGTCGAACATCATGTCAAAGAACACCCTCTATCCCAGAATCGGCTCGGGAATCATTTTGGGAATCCCCGTGCCCGTGTGGGTCTTCCTGATTCTGGCGGTGGTGATGCACTTCCTGCTCAACAACACCCGCTTCGGGCGCTACGTCTGCGCCGTGGGGGCCAACGAGCAGGTGGCCCGGTATTCGGCAATCAACGTGCAAATCATAAAGCTCATTCCCTATGTCATCACGGGATTCACCGTGGGGGTCACGGCCCTGCTCTGGTCAACCCGGATCAACTGCATCCAGTCCTCCGGGGACGGCACGGGATACGAGCTGGAGGCCATAGCCGCCGTGGTTATCGGCGGCACGTCCATGTCCGGGGGCAAGGGGTCCATCGTGGGCACGGTGCTGGGGGCAATCATGCTGGGCATAATAAACAATATGCTTGTTCTGGGGGGCGTGTCGTCCTTCCTGCAACAGGCTGTTCGAGGTTTAGTCATTATTGCGGCAGTGTTACTGCAATATAACAGCAATAATAAGTAGGAGGTTCAAATGAAAAAAGCAGTGTTCGCGCTTATGTGCGCACTCCTCGTCGGGTCCTTCGCCTTTGCGGGCGGATCGAAGGATGCCGGGTCCGGCGTAGTCAAAATCGGCGTAGCGGTCCCCACGGCGGACCACGGCTGGACCGGGGGTATCGGCTGGTGGGCCGACCACGCGGTGAGCGAGATTTCCAGCAAGTACGCCGGAAAGGTTGAATTCCGGGTCGTCCACTCGGCCAACGCGACCGACCAGGTCCGTGACGTGGAAAACCTCGGTTCCTGGGGCATGAATTACCTGGTGATTCTTCCCCACGAATCAGCGCCCCTTACCCCGATCGTAAAGCAATACCACGACCAGGGCGTAAAGTGTATCGTCGTTGACCGGGGCCTCACGGACACGAGCTTCGGCTACGTGAACCTGGCCGGGGACAATCCCGGGTTGGGCCGGGAGAGCGGCAAGTGGATGGCGGCCCAGATGAAGGCAGAGGG
>JAISTZ010000157.1 GCA_031272345.1 Spirochaetaceae bacterium
CCTCTATGTCCGGGTAACAATAGACTCCGGCCTCAGAAAATCCGTTGTCCGAAATCATAAAGAATCCGGCCGCCAACTGTTCGAATCCGCCCCCGAAGGAATAGTTCGGCAGGGGTGTCTTGTGTTCAAGGCCGTGGCGCACCGCGTTTTCTTCAATCCATGTTTCCAAACGTTCCCTGCCGCTTGTTTCCAGGGGAATATCCCGCACAAACATTGCATACTCAAATAGCGCCGTTATGTCCGGCGCCTCATATCTGCCGCCGATTTCGGCAAAGAGCAGGTTTAAAAGCTGCGCGGTCTTATCTTCTTTTTTTATATCCCGGTCGGAGATTCTGTATGGTATGCGGTTTCTGCCGAAGACGCTTTCGACGGCGCTTGTATAGGGTTCAATATCAGGGGCTGCTACGGCAATGTCCGCCGGTGTCACATCACCCTTGGAAAACAAATCCAGGATATAATCACACAGCACTTCGATTTCCCGCAGGGGGGAAAAGCAATTGTTAAAAACAACGGTGTCGTCCTTTTGCGCTTGTTCCTCTTCGTTGCTGTCACTTCGGATATTGCGCTGAATTTTTTGCAAAAGGGATTCCGGTTCTTGCTGCGGCGTATCATCCGGCGCAATTTCGGCTGTTTCAAAAATATCCCCGTGGTTTAAAAGCTGCTCGTATACTATCTGGGAAGATCTGCCCAGATTGGCAACCAGACGGTTCCCCACGTCCCAGTAAAGCTGTGATTCGTCAACAATCTTATTCGCTTCCCAGGATTTTTTCCGAAGGGACGCGATTCGTTTGTCGCTCAGGGACAGGCCGATGTATTCGCTGCTGACCTGAAGGAGGTACAGGTTGATTCTGCATCCGGCCTGGGCAAGAAGAGTCAATGCGCGGAGTTGGATGGGCGCGATTGACAGGGGGGCAAAAATAAAAATCTGCTTCGGCAGGAACGGCTTGTCGCTCCTTGTGTTTTTTAATTCCCCTTCCAGAAACCGGTAGAGCTCGGAAATATCTTTTTCGTTTTTATTGTCATTTTTTATTTTAAGCCAGAGTTCCCTCTGCCATTTCTCGTTCCGCTTAAAATTGTCATCCCCATTGGGCACGGAATATAGCGCGCCCCTGTTCCAGGTTTCGATTAGTTCGGGACGGTACATCTGATATGCGGCAAAGAGGGACGCCATTTCGCTCGCAAAATAAAAGGTTTTCCCCTTGCCTTCCAGCAGCCGATAGATTGCCCAGACCAGATTGCCGGGGTTAAAAATATTTTCGCCCTCGTCTTTTTTCTGTCCCCGGGGGGACAGGTTGTAGGCGTATTGCATCAAAAGTCCCGCCAGGGGTTTGAAGAACAGGGCGGTCCAAATTTTATGCCCCCCCGTATCGGCGCATTTTTTCTGCAAATACTGCTGCAAGCCCCTGGACTCGCACACGATCACAGTGCCCCCGGTCAAAAAACCGCCCCTGGAGGAATTGGGGCCGTAATTGTCCTTCGCCAGAATGTCTTCTATAAATCTCCCCGCCAGCGCTTCCATGCCGGTATGGGGGATGATAGTGAACGTATGCATTAAATTCCTGCCCTGTGACAAAGCCGCCTCCCCGGAGTTCGGCTTAAAAATACCACATCCGTCACGTTTCGGCAAGCCCCGGCGCCGGACGCCCCCGAGCTTGACTCTTCCCCCTGTTTCCGGGTATATTTTTTGTTCACATCTCTTTAAGGAGCGATTATGAGCGCGGTTCAGAACGACAAGGTTTCCACAATCAGGCACAGCGCGGCCCACGTCATGGCTGAGGCTGTCTTAAAAATTTTCCCCGGGTCAAAGGTCGCCATCGGCCCCGCGATTGACACGGGTTTCTATTACGACTTCGACCTCTCCAGGGCGATCACCCAGGAAGACCTGCCCCTTATAGAAAAAGAAATGCGCCGCATCATAAGCGGCGGCCACGCCTTCGAGAAAAAAATCGTCTCCCGGCAAGAGGCCCTGTCGCTTTTTAAGGACGAACCCTATAAAACCGAGCTTATTAACGATTTGCCCCCTGACGCGGAAATCAGCGTCTACACCCAGGACGGCTTTACGGACCTCTGCCGAGGCCCCCACGTGGCCAGCACCAGGGAAATCAACCCCCAGGCGTTCAAGCTGATGAAGACCGCCGGGGCCTACTGGCGGGGGGACGAAAAACGCCCCATGCTCACCCGGATCTACGGCGCCGCCTGGGAGAAGCCCGGGGACCTCGATTCATACCTCAAAATGTTGGAGGAAGCTGAAAGGCGGGACCACCGGAGGCTCGCCAAAGACCTCGACCTCTTCCATATTGACGAAGAAAACCCCGGCCAGGTGTTCTGGCACCCCAACGGGTGGACCGTCTACCGGGCACTGGAAAACTACGTGCGCGAAAAAATCAAGGCCGACGGGTACGTTGAAGTGCGCACCCCCTTCGTGATGCCCCAGACCCTCTGGGAGCGGTCGGGACACTGGGCCAAGTACCGGGAGAACATGTTCATCACCGAGAGCGAGAAACGTCTGTTCGCCCTCAAGCCCATGAACTGCCCCGGCCACGTGGAGATCTTCAAGCAAAAACTGCGCTCCTACCGGGACCTGCCCCTGCGGATCGCCGAGTTCGGGTCCTGCACCAGGAACGAAGCCTCCGGGGCCCTCCACGGGCTCATGCGGGTGCGGGGCTTCGTGCAGGACGACGCCCACATTTTCTGCACCAAGGAGCAGCTCGGGAGCGAGGTGCTCAGGTTCGCCCGGCTCCTCCAGGGGATGTACAGGGACTTCGGCTTCGAGAAGGACCGGATTCTCGTCAAATTTTCCACCAGGCCGGAAATGCGGGTCGGGGACGACGCCACCTGGGACAGGGCCGAGGCCGACCTTGAAGCGGCCTGCAAGAACGCGGGACTCTCCTACGAGCTCGCAGCCGGGGAGGGCGCGTTCTACGGGCCCAAGCTCGACTTCACCCTGGTGGACGCCTTGGGCAGGGAGTGGCAGTGCGGCACCCTCCAGGTTGACTACCAACTGCCATCAAAGGAGCGGCTCAACGCGGAATACGTGGGCGAGGACAACGCCAGGCACTCCCCGGTCATGCTGCACCGGGCCGTGCTGGGGTCCCTGGAGCGGTTCATCGGCATCCTGCTGGAGCACTTTGCCGGGGCCTTCCCGCCCTGGCTTCACTTTGAACAGGCCGTGGTGATTCCCATCGCGCCCCCCTTCTCGGAGTATGCGGAACAAACCGCCCGCGCCCTCCGCGCCCGGGGCATCCGCGCCAGGGCCGACACCGGAAACGACCGCATGAACGCCAAGATCCGCCTGGCCCAGACCCAGAAGATCCCCTACATGCTCGTGGTGGGAGAGAAGGAAGCCCAGTCCAACACCGTGGCCGTGCGCTACCGGGACGGCCGCCCCCAGGAAACCATGGCCGTGGAAGATTTCGCCGCCCATGCCCTGGAGAAGATCGCGGGCCGGTCCCTGGAGTTGTAGTTTAAGCCCTGGGGAAGCGCTGAAAAAGTCAATCGTGACTTTTTCAGCGCTACTTTACTTGGCCGCCTTCTTTTTCTTTGAGGGCCTGAGGTAGGACGGATAGAGGCCCGATGCTTTTAAAAGGTCCCCCACGGAGTCCACCCCCTTCTCCCTGGCCGCTATGCAGGCGATTTGTCCGCAGGTGCGGGCGTCGTCCAGGGCGTCGTGGGCCCTGTAGGTGATGTTGAAGGTCTTGCCCAGGGCCGTGAGGGCCCGTGACGGAAGATGGGGCCAGAGCTTCCGGGCGATTTGCAGGGTGCAGAAATACTTGAGCCTGGGGACCTTGATGCCGTACCACTCCAGGACAGCCCGGAGCACGTTCATGTCGAACTGGGCGTTGTGGGCCGCCAGGGGGGAATCCCCGATAAAGCCCAGGATGTCCCGCTCCCAGAGGTCGCTGAACCGGGGCGCGTCCCGCACGTCCGCCACGGTAAGGCCGTGGATGTCCGTGAAGTCCGGCCTGATGTAGAGTTTCGGCGGCCTTACCAGGGACTGGTAGGTCTCCCCCGCCGCCCCATTGGTGAACCGTACCAGTCCCACCGAGCAGGCGCTTTCCGGGGCATACTGGGCTGTCTCAAAGTCAATGGCCACAAAATCCATGGTTCACTCTAGGGGTTTCCCCTGATTTTGTAAAGGACACCGGGGACACACTGAAAAACCCGATGCTTTTCAGCGTGTCCCTAGCGCCTCTTCCACGGCCTGAATCGTTTCGTCCGGGGTGGAGGCCCCGGCGGTGATTCCCGCAACCGGCAGGGAAAAGAATTCCCCGGGGATTTCCCCGGCGGACTCAATCAGGGCTGCAAGGCGCGCCCGGTAGGCGGGATTTCGGGCATACCCCTGGGCGGACGCGAAGAGCCGCCTGGTGTTCGCCGAGGCCCGCCCCCCCACCACAAGGACGCCGTCGGCCTCCCGGCAGAGTTTTTCCAGGGCCCCCTGGCGCTCCACCGTGGCCGGGCAGATCTCCCCCCACTCGGTCAGGTCCGGGAAGGCCGCCCGGAGCGCGCCCGCGATGGCGTCGTATTCACCCTGGCCGATGGTGGTCTGGGCAAGGAGGGCGACCTTGCGGGGACGTCCCCGGGCAAGGAGGGCCGCGGCAAAAGCTTCCGCCCCGGCCCGGTCCTCGATGATGCCGCACCCCCCGGCGGAACCCGCGATGGCAAGGGTCTCCGCGTGTTTCCTGTCCCCGGCGACCGCCACGGTGCAGCCCCGACGGGCAAGTTCCGCGGCTTTCTTCTGGTTCGCCAGGACTCTGGGGCAGGATGCGTCCACCAGAAGGGCCGCCCGCTTTTTTAGGGCGGCGCGCACCGCCGGGGGGACTCCGTGGGCCCGAATCACCACCGCCGCGTCCGGGGGGATCTCCTCCGCCGGGACGCCGTCGTCCAGGGCGCGGATTCCCTCCCTGCCGAGGGTCTCCAGGGCCGCGGGGTTGTGGATGAGGGGCCCGTAGGTGAGCACCTCCGCCCCGGGGAACTCCCGCCTGACCGACCGGGCCTTTTCCACCGCCCGCCTCACGCCGAAGCAGTAGCCCAGCACGTCCGCGCGAATCACCTGGGGCACGGCGCTGTCCTTTTCAGGGGAGCAAAAATCTGATACATTGTCATTTATGGTACGAATTTTCTCCTGGAATGTAAACGGCGTCCGGGCGGTCGAAAAAAAAGGGTTCATCCCCTGGCTCCTTTCCACCGGGGCCGATGTGGTCTGTCTTCAGGAAACCAAGGCCCGGCCCGATCAGCTCCCCCCCGCCCTGAAGGCCCCCTCCGGCTACAGGTCCTTCTGGGCCTCCGCCAAAAAGCCTGGCTACGCGGGCACGGCGATTTTCTGCGCCTCCGAGCCGGACGAGGTGTTCTTCCTGGGGGACTCCGCCTTCGACGACGAGGGCCGGGTGGTGGCCGCCCGGTTCGGCCATCTGGTCGCGGTGAGCGCCTATTTCCCGAACAGTCAGGAAGGGGGCGCCCGGCTGGACTACATGCTCGCCTTCTGCGATGCGATTCTCCGGTTCTGTGACGGTCTTGCCGCACAGGGCCGGAACGTGGTCCTCTCCGGGGACTACAACATCGCCCACAGGCCGATCGACCTGGCCCGCCCCGAGGCCAACGTGGGGAATCCGGGGTATCTCCCGGAGGAACGGGCCTGGATGGACCGCTTCACCGCTGGGGGCTGGGTGGACACGTTCCGGCATTTCTGCCCGGAGGCCAATCACTACACCTGGTGGAGCTACCGGTTCAAGGCCAGGGAGAAGAATATCGGGTGGCGGATCGACTACCAGTGCGTGAACAGCGCCTTCCTGCCCAGGGTGGTTGAGTCAAAAATTCACCCCCAGGTGTCCGGTTCGGACCACTGTCCGGTGTCCGTCTCCCTGGATATATGACTGTCCTGGCCGTCCTGCTGATTCTGGTGTTCGCGGCTGTGCTGGTGTTCCTTGTGCCCAGAGCTCCGCTGTTTTTTTTCCCAAAAAGGACGGAGAAGGAAGGGGAAGGGCCGGCGCACTCCCCACCTCAGTCCCCGCCGCAAACCCAGAAGGGGCTGCGCGGTCACGGGGTGTGCCCCATCTGCGGGTCAACCCTCTTCCAGGGGGAAAATGTCAGCTCCAGGGTCTTTTCCTTTGACGAGGGGGACGTCAAGCGGTGCGTCATCCTGGGGTGCCCCCACTGTCACCCTGCGAGCGAGGCGGGGGTGCGGCGGAGGTGTCCGGTGTGCAGGCAGGCCCTGCCCCAGGGGGGCTATCTCTTTGCCCGCATGTATTCGGGCCAAAACCAGAAGAACCACGTGCGCATCACCGGGTGCACCGAATGCGGCAAAAAAATATAAAAAACAGTAAAGTCCTTCAGCCGGTTTCCGATAGTAGTAGTAAGCACAGCACCTAGTCAATAAGGAGATAGGCTATGATAATAAACCACAACATGAGTTCAATGTTCGCCCAGAGGGAAACGGGGATGACGAACTTGCGGTTACAGAAAAACATGGAGAAGCTTTCCTCCGGCATGAAGATAAACCGCGCCGGGGATGACGCGTCGGGTCTGGCGGTCGCGGAGAAGATGCGCTCCCAGATTCGCGGCATGAATCAGGCCAGTCAGAACGCCCAAAACGGCATTTCCTTCATCCAGACAACCGAGGGGTATCTCCAGGAAACCATGGACCTT